>CAZOLK010000069.1:0-22067 GCA_964580325.1 uncultured Verrucomicrobiota bacterium
CTGGGTTCGACCCTCACATTTATACGTTTGTCTATTATTTCAGAGTGCGCAAAAAAAACGACTTCAACTTATAAACTTTGTTTAGAATCGCATTTATCAATGGTCGCGGCATTGCTGTCTACGTCCAGCAGAGTCCAGTCCTGGATACCTGCTGCACTTTGTGCTGGCATTGGCCTGCGGCACACACGTCGTCAAGTCTTACAAACGGCTTTTTTCAACATTTGCGCATGGGTGCGATATAAAGAAGTGCGTGCTACTCGTAATGCGCGGCTGCGTATTGGCAGAAGGCGTAGTAGACGATGTTGATCCCGAGCTTGAAGGCTTGTGAACGCAGGGCTTCGCTGGCGCCGGATCCGCCGGTTTGCCAGGCGTCGTTGATGTCGCCCTGGTGGTAGAAGACGACCCAGCGGCCGTTGTGTTTGATGCCCATGGCGCGGAAGCCGGAGTGGTGCCACAGCGGTGGCGCGCCTTTGGGAAATTCGTAGGGTTGCTTGAAGATGATGTCGTCGTTGGAAATATCGATCCATTGCTTGTCTGGAAACACGCGGCGCATCAGTTTGCGGAGTTCGTGGTTGAAGGTGCCACCGCCATTGTCGGCAAACAACATGCCGGTTTCTTCGATAAGGTATTCACGCAGGATGCGCACTTCGCGTTGGGATGCATGGATACGGCCTTGACCCGTGATGTAAATGAACGGTGGCGCTTTGCCGCGGCGGAACCTGGCCAACTGGTTGATGGACACTGCTTCGGTTTGCGGCGCGATCTTGAAGCCGGTCAGCCGGTTGAATTCCAGCAGGAAATTGTAGTCCGCGCCTTTGCCCATCTGCTGGTCCCAATCGCCGCCGCTGTATTGCAGGCGGATAAAGCGAAACTTGGCGTTCTCCGCGCCGTGCGGCCAACCGCCCTTTTTACCGCCACCCGCGCCCAGCTTGCCCTGGAGCGAGGTTACTTCATAGGTGTCCTGGGTTTCCTGCTCCATCTCTTCGAGCACTTTGCTGTCGTTGATGTCGGGCCGGTAGTAGCTGATCGCCGAGTTGGGGTTGAAGACCAGCTCTTCCTTGGGTTTTTTCTTGATTTTCTTGACTTTGACCTTTTGCACCGCGGGTACGCCGCTGCCCTTGATCATGTCGTAGGCCAGGTTGCGGCAGCCGCGTGGTATGAGCAACGGCAGGATCAGGATGACGAAGATATGGATGAAGATGGACCAGTAGGTGGCAAAGCGGAACGCGGGCTCGTCGCCGTGGTTGAGCAGGTTTTCGGTTATGTCGTCGGCCAGGTCGCGGCCTTGGTCCGCGTCCGGATCCTGCTCGGTGTAGAATGCGCGCACACTGCCGCGGACCACGTTGAGGATAAACATCGCGGCCAGCACGAATATGGGCAGGAAAAGGCCCGTGCTCTTGATCCAGCACAGGTTGCGCGTTTCTTTAACGAAATCTTTGCCCTGGGTCAGGTTGAACAGCATGACCGGCACGTGGATGGAGAGCGAGTAGACCCAGAGCGAACAGGCGGCGAAACCGGCCGCGCTGATTTTAAGCAGCCACAGTGTCCAGCGCTTGCGGAAACAGGCGGCCAGCGCGGTAAAGACCATGAAGGCGCCCAGGATCAGCATGGTCCAGCCCACCATCAGGCCGATGCGCGCGAACCCGATCTGGGTCAGTTCCTTGACCGGCCAGCCCCACTGGCGTGCCCAGAGCAGGAAGCCATAGGGCCAGACCCCGAGCAGAGACAGGCGGATGGCCAAGATGCCCAACAGGCCGGAGAGCAGGCTGAATCGCGCGGTCCATGGCAGCTTATTCACCACGGCTTGAAACACGGCGTTCAGTACGCCCAGCAACTTGCCGGTGACCAGTTGAAGAAGGTTTGCGCACAGAAACAGGAATTCGATGAAAGCATGCTTCCTGGGCTTTCGCTTACGGCGTATGAGTACTATTTTCATGCTGGCAAAGGAAACAGGCGCACGCTATTCAAGTTCTTCGTCGATGCTGTCCAGTGAAGTCATGGTTGGGCGCTCTTTGGAAATTTCGGTAATTTCCCGCAGCACTTCGGCCTGGTTGGTCGACGCCGGCTTTGCCGCGGCAGCGGCTCGTATCTTTTCCTTTTCTTTTTCCAGGGCCAGTTTCCGGGCATGCTCTTCTTTGGCGCGGCTCAGGGCTTCTTCTTTCTGCCGTTTCTCGCGTTCCTCTTTTTCTTTGGTTTCTTTCTCCGCTTTGATCAGCGGAGTGGGATCGATGGTGCCGTACTTGATGCAGTTGGAGATGAAGCCAATGGACAGCAGCAGCACCAGGCTCACATGGATAATCACGGATTTAACTATGTGCGGAGCGAGCGGGGCTTTGGTCAGGTTGCCGATCAATTCGGCTGGTTCGCGAACTTTGAGTGTGTCGCGCGCGCTCTTTTTGCGCCGGATCGTGTAGGGCGAAGGTCGATCATCCAACTCCTCTTCCTCGTAGTGCGAACTCGGTTCGGTCAGCGGCGGTTCGTAAGGCTTTTCCTCTTCCGGCTCCTTTGACGGTTCTTCGGGTTTGGGTTGGGGCACGCGTATTTCTGGCCGAGTTTCCTCTTTTGGCGCCGGCTCTTCCGGTTTGAATGGCTCCAGCGTTTCAGGAGCAGGAGCGGGTGGTTCAGGAGTAGGTGGCGGCGGTTCGGGCGCGCGCACTTCGGGCGGCGGTGTTTCCTCGACTATGGGCGGGGGAGGTGCTTCAATCTTGGGTGGTGGTTCTTCGACCACGGTTTTTGCTTTACTCTTGATGATCTTCTTTTTGGGCGCCACGATCTTCTTCTTGGCCGGCATTATTATCTTCTTGTCGTCGTGCAGCAGCACATGTTTGGTCTCGCCGGTCCGCTCGTTGCTGTGATCCGGCGTGCCGCTTTTCTGGGGTTGCTGGGTCTTGCGAGGGTCGGGGATTAGTAAATCCACGCCACAGCCGGGACACTGGGTGGCCTGGCCTGCCATATCCTCGGGGGCCTTGAATTTCTGGTTGCATTTATAGCAGCGAAAAACGATATCCTGCATGTGGGCTCCTTTCAGAACAGCTTCTAGCATCAGATGAAAATAACACAAAGCGGGTCATTCTTCTTCCAGTCCTACGAGCGCCAGTTCAGCGCCCGCTTTACTTAGGGCAATGAAAACGTCGGCATATTGATTCTGGACCAGCTTCCTGTCGATTTTGAGCAGTACGGTTTTGTCATCGCGGTTGTCCAGTTCTTCCTCCACCAGGGACTGCAGGCTCTGGGCATCGGTGATGTCGCCCTGAAAGCGGACAATGCCGTCGCGGTCGATGGTCACGCTGATCGGGATGCGTTCCAGCTTGTTCAGATCGCGTGCGACCGGCTTGTCCATCTCGACGTTGGCCTCTTTCATGAACGTGGAGGCGAGCATGAAAAAGATGATCAGCAGAAAGGCGATGTCGCCCATGGAAGCGATCGGTACCGAGATTTGCGTTCTTTTGCGTTTATAGATATGAAACCGCATCACTTACCGCATCACTTGGACTCGTTGTGGTCGACTAGGGCGAGGATGCCGTCATAGCGCGAGATGGCCGTGACGACTTGGAAGTAGAGTTCGTAGGGGACATCGGGGCCGCTGTCAAGAATCACGACCCGTTCTTCCTCGGGTCGGGCGGCCAGGTTTTCTTTTTGCAGGGCGCGGCGCAGTTCGCGGATGGTCATATCCTCGTTTTCTTCGCCGTATTGGATGGTGCGACCTTTGAGGTTGACCGTAAGCTGCTGGGGTATTTCCTTGGTGGCCTGTGACGAGCCCGACGGCATCTGCATCCTGCGCCCCCGGTTCATTTCCAGGCTGGTGGTCAGGATGAAGAAAATGATCATCAGGAACGCAATGTCGGAAAAAGAACTCACGTCCAGGTCCGCATCGAAGCGCGGCTTGCGCTTGAATATCATGGTTTGATCACCTCGAACTCGAGCGCGATGGTGTCGGTGAACTCGGTGCTGAGTTCCTCGATTTCCAGGATAAAGCGTTCGACGCGGCGCTCGAAGACGCGAAAGGCGACCAGCGCTGGGATGGCGATGATCAGCCCGGCGGCCGTGGTGACCAGTGCTTCGGCAATGCCTTGGCCCACGCCGCCCGCGTCCATGCCCGATTCGGCCAGGGTGGCGAACGCGGCGATCATGCCGGTGACCGTGCCGGTCATGCCCAGCAACGGCGCCACACCGGCAATAGTGGAGAGCACGTTTAGCCGTCGTTCCAGCGCGTCGATCACGTGCGGCGCAAATTCGCTCATGGCGGTATCCACGTTTTCGCGGATTTCTTGGATCGGTTTACCCATGCGCAGCATCTTGCGGAAACGCAGCAATCCTTCCATCATGATGGCGGCCAGTGGTCCGCGCGTTTTTTCGCAGGCCTCGATGGCTTCTTCGATATTTCCTTTTTCGAGTTCCTTGATGATGGTCTCGCGCATGGCTTCAGTATCGACCGCGGCCATGCGAAAGACGCGGATGCGGTCGATGATGATGGCTACGCCCAGAATCGACAGGCCCAGCAGGGGGATCATAATGGGGCCGCCGTCAAGAATATGCTCTAACATACCATCTATTCCTTTCGTTTGCTTCGTCGCTTGCGCTTAGATGCCGAGTTTGCGCGCAATGGTCTTCTTAAACTTGGTTGCTTTGTCCGCAGCTTTGGAATCGGGGTATTCCATGAGCAGCCGGTTGCATTTATCGTAAGCCATCTGGAATTCACCGGCGCGATAGGCGGCGATAACCCATTTCATCAGCATCTCATCCAGGAAGCTTGCGTCGGGATAGTCCTGGAAAATCTGCTCCATCAGTTCCATGGCGCGGTTATAATCCTTGGCCTTGATGTAGTAGTTGGCGATCTTGTCCAGGGATTTGCCGGCATACTGCGATTCCGGGTAGTTGTCGGCGCAGGCCTTGTAGTCCAGCATGGCGCGGCTCAAGTCAGGCGCTTCGGCACGCGGGTTGCTCTTGGCGGCTTCAACCGCCATCTTGAGCTGGGCCTCGGCAATCATGTATTGGGCTTCGGCTTTGAGGTCGGATTTGGGCAGACGAGTGATGCTGCTCAGAATACGCATGGCCTCGCCGATTTCCTTGCGATCGCCGCTCTCCATACGGGCGATAGCCAGTTTCATCAGTGCCCGGTCGACCAGGGCCGAGTCCGGGAACATGCGGATCAGCGTATTGCATACGCCAATGGCCTCGTTGAGCCGGTCCTGCACCAGCAGCAGTTCCCATTTGATGTTAAAAGCTTCTTCCACTACGTTGCGATCGAGACTGGCGTTCAGGCTGGTCGAAATCACTTCGTCCGTGCGCTCCAGCCCTTCCTCGGCGCGGGCATAAGCTTGCTTCAGCAGACCGACTTCCTTGAAAATCGTACCCAGTTTGAGAAAGATCTTGGCCTCGATCAGGTTTTTACGTGCTTCCAGTTCGAGGGTTTCGACTTCACGGTGTTCGACCTTGACATCCTGCAGCGCACCGACCAGCACTTTGCCGTCGTATTGCACTGTGCGCGGTTCTTCGCCGCCGATGTGGCTTGTGTCAACGTATTCCAGAATGATGTCGTCGTTTTTCATGGCCCAGAGATCGTCGTCGTTGGGAATGTCCTCTTCCTTGAACGCGATATTGATCGGTTTGGAGCCGACAAACATGCCCGAATGAGGTTCGGTCTCGATCAGGGTCATCTCGATGGCGTCGCGTTTGACAATCTCATCTTCTTCATTAAGCGTGACGCCGCGTTTTTCGACGTCCACTTCTTTTTCCACTTTGTATTGGGTGAAGACGCGGACTTCGATCGAATTTCGCTGGGCGCTGAGGTCCATGTCCAGGTCCTTGACCCGCACGAAAAAGCTCTGGTCACCGAACACGCCGCGGGTGTATTCGCGGTATGCGCCGTCGGTAAAGCCGATGGACGCGGTGGACACCATCTGGACCTTGGCCAGGGTCTGCTCGGATTTGCCGTCAGTCGTATTCTTGTCGGTATAGATCAGGGAAACCGTATCGCCGCCAATGCATTGGAGCACGCCGTCGCCTTTGACCGCTTCACCGGGCTTGGTCGGGATGGAGCCGATGAAATAGGAACCGCTCTTGCCCAGCGGCGTCATCTGGAGCGCTTCGCTGTCGCCGCTGGCGGCGCGCATTTCGCAATTGAAAACCTCGTTGTCCTCCATCAGCACGATCAGGTCTTCATCGTGGACTTTGAGGAACAGGCGCTGACCGGCTTCGGCCAGGGTCATTTCTTCGGCGCTCGGGTTAACGCTGGTGCCAACCTTTTCCAGGGCTTCCACCGCACGCGACCAGCGGTGCTGTTTGAAATGGCAAAGGCCGATATAGTAGTAGGCCTCGTTGGCAAATACGCTCCAGGGATATTCGTTGATGACTTTGCGCAGCACGACAAACGCTTTGTCAAAGCTGCTTAGGTTGTAATAGCAGATGCCCATTTGGAACAGGGCCTCGGCTTTCTGTTCGTCGTTTTCCGATTGATCGACCATCTGGAACTGCTTGACGGCGCGATCGAACTGGCGGTTGTCCAGGAAATATTCGCCCAGGGCCAGGTATGCGTTGAACCGCGTTTTAGCCTTGGGGTACATGGTGGGAATCGAGGTGATGATCTTCAGGCCTCGCTCTTCCTGTTTGGCTTTGAGCAACTCGATGCCGCGATTGAGCATGTCGTTGGCCCGGTATTCGATGCGGCTCTCCTCGGATTCGTTTTCGTGCGCTTTTTTCGGCGTGCGCGCGGCTTGCGCGGGTTCGACCATCGCTAAGATCATGGCGGTCAAGCAACCGGTCGCTATCGTCTGCTTGTTCATGGTGCACCTCATGGTTTTACACTTTCACTTCTTATGCAGGCTTTGCCCGCAATTTAATCTAAAAGTACAACCACCGACAATCTTATATCCTCATCGGTGTTCGTCGGTGGTTTCTTATCTTGTTTTTTGTTTGTCATACTGAATTTTACTCGTCAACCAGCCCGCCGCCAGTCTTGATGCCGTAGCCTTCGAGCAACTGGTGGGCTTTGGATGAGGCATCGGACTTGGGATAGTGCTTGAGAATGCGCCGCGCCTCGGCAATGGCGTCCTTGGTCTGGTTGGCTTTCTGGTGATAATAGGCCCGGTGCCAGGCGGCATTGGGCGCGTCGTTGGGAAAGCTGCTCTCGATTTCGCGCAGCGTGGTCAAGGCGTTCTTCATGTTGCCCTGGCGGTAATAGCATTCCTGAATGCCCCACAGGTTTTTGGGCGGGTTGGACAGCTTGCGGTACTGCTCGATGGCTTCGTCGTACATACGCAGGCGCTCCTTGTAGACCCAGGCGCGCGATTCCATGGCGCGCATCTTTTCCTTCTCGTCTCCGTTCTCTTCGATCTGGTCCAGCTTTTTAACGGCATCTTTCCATTTACCCTCGCCGTGGCCGAGGATGTCGTATTCTTTCCAAGCTGCCAGCACCCGATTGCTGATGCGGTTGACCAGGTAGCGGGCGCGGCTGAATTTGCGTCCCTCGCGCAGCCGGTCGATCAAGTAGCTGTACATCGTGTCCGCGTCTTCGGCTTTTTTCACGGTCTTGATAAATGCGTCAGCCTCGTTAATCGCTTTTTCCAGGACTGCGTCGTCGCCCATGCGTTGGCTCAGAAAACGGATGCCGCGCGCATAAAAGTCCCAGAGCTGTTTGTCCTTCTCGAACCAGGGGCGCTGGTCGTGGAAGAAGTTCCAGAAAGCGGCCATATCCTTGGCTTTGACTTTCTTGTTGAAGTCCGTATATTTGTCCCAGTTGTGTTTGCCGCTCCAGTGACGCTCGAATCCCAGCCAGGCCACGTCCCAGATCGCTTTGGCCACCCAGACGCGATGCTTGACGTCTTTGTTTTTCTCGTCGAGCGCGATCCAGTCGATCAGACCTTTGTAGTCGCCATCGCGGATGTAGCAGCCGATCACATTGTTGCGTGCGCGTTCGCTCTCGCGCTTGTTGGCATCATGAAAGTCGCGCACCACCTGTTTCCAGTATTTGACGGCTTGCGACGGCTCCTTGTTTTTCCAGTGGTTGTCGGCCAGGATGCGCAGGGCGCCGGCAGCCAGCGAGTGCCGGCTGTAATCCTCGTCGTCGGCCATCTCTTTCATGGCCGCCATGCCGTCCCGGTCGTCGCCGTTGTCAAAATGGGCGATGCCCAGATGAAAAAGCGCGGCAGCCGCGTCGTCGATCTGGTCGCCGAAATAATCGAGCACCTCGTTGTAGGTCTTGATTGCGCGGTTGCGGTCTTTGGCCTTGTGCAGGCTGTAGCCGCGCATGAAAATGACATAGGGCAGTACGCTCGAATCGGCGAACTGGATTTTGAACTTCTCGAACTCCGCGGCCGCGGCCCGGTATTGCTTGTCCTCGAACAGTTTTTTGGCCTTGTTGTACTGGGCGCGTTCGAACGCGTTGAGGCGCTTGTAACGCTCCTTGTTCAATTCCCATTCCCAGTTGCCGTTGGCTTGCGCGGCCGGCCCGCTGAGCAGAACCGCCGCAATGGATGCAAGCCAGACCGTGCTGCGCAATAGTTTTCTCTTCATCAACATGGGTGTAATCCTGTGGTTAAAGTTCTTCTTCCAGGTCGACGAATACATCTTCGGTCAGCCGACCGCGGGCGATCTTGGCCCACTTCGACGCCGGATAGTCCCATGTCAGTTTCTTGAAGGTCTGGTAAGCCTTGACATAGTCTTTGGTTTTGAACATGGTGTCGCCCAGCCAGTACATGGCTTCGGGGCGCAGGTTGTTTTCATCCAGATACTGGTCGATCAGCATGGTGAACAGATCGAGCACTTTGCTGAAATCGTGCGTGCGCGGATCGATTTTCTCTTCTTCCACCTTCATGAACGACTGGGCCGCCAGGAACAGGCTCTTCGGCGCCAGGCTGTGGGCCGGATTGTTCTGCTGGAACTGGAGGAAAATCTTGCCCGCGACTTCGTAGTTCTTCTGCTTGTAATAATAGTTGCCCATACGCGCGGTGGCATCGGCCACCAGGCTGCTTTCGGGATAGATATAGATCAGCTTGACATACTCTTCGCAGGCCGATTCGTAACTCTCCATTTTCTCCAGGCACAAGCCTTTCTTGAATTGCGAACGCGGCGCGTACTCGCTGTCAGGCCAACTGCTGATGATGTTGACGTAGCGTCCAATGGCTTCCTCGTAATTCTCCAGTTCCTGGGCCAGGTTGGCCAGCAGAAATTCGCCCTGAGCCACCAGCGTGGTGTTGGGGTAGTCGCGCATGGCTTCTTCCAGAATGCGCTTGCCTTCGGCGATCTCTTCGTTGGCCAAGTCTTCCTGCTTGAGTTCGCGATGGTCCTTGGCCATTTCGAACAGGGCCTCGGCCATCAAGAACCGGGTTTTAACCGCCATTTCCGGGTCCTTGAACCGCTTGGTGAAACCGACTACCTGGCCGCTCGAACCCTTGTGGACCTGGCCTTTGCGGGTTGCCGTCAGCGGTTGATCGCCTTTGAGCGGCTTGTCGTCGACATAGGTGAAGGTCACTTCGTCGCCGAAATCGGCCATCAGTGTCTTGTCGCCGGTCAGCGCTTGCCCCTCGGGGGCGGTCTTGATGTATTGTGGTTCCAGACTGGCCGTGAACTGACCCGAGTGCGGAATGGTTTCGGTCAAGGTCAAGTCGATCTTATCGCCGGATTTGGTCGACACGCTCATGGTCACCTCGTCCCGGGCATCGGACACGTCTTGGTCAGGGTCGGTCAGGCGAATGTTGAAATTCTGACCGAGGTGAATGGTGTCGTTTTCATAGGTATAGCCGCGATCGAGCAACTCGATCTGAGCGTCGGAGCGCAGGATCAGTTGGCGCGTCATGATGTCGGCGCCTTCGTCGTTGACGATTTTCAGGTTCAGCATATCGGATCCGGAAACCACGATGGTGGGCACACGCGTTTCATCCTGGCGTTCGTTTTGACGAACAAAATCAAACGCCATTTCATCGCTTGTATTGAGCACCAAATCGTTGGGCGTATCGCCCGGTGCGCCGAGTTGGAGCCGAATTACGCCGCTAAAGATGCCCTTTTCCAGCAACGGATCGAAGAGGAACTCTTCATCCTGCTGGGCGCGGCCGCGGCGTCGAATCATGATCGGATTGCCTTGCTCGTCCAATTCCACGATCGGGTAGCCCTTTTTCTGGGCCAGGATAGACAGTTTTTCCAGCACCATGGGTACCTCCAGGATCACCGGCTCACGTCCTTCCGCTTCCGCTGCTTTGACGTCAGATTCCGCGGTCACCTGCATGGACAGGATGCTGTCTTTATGCAGGGCGCGCGACGGGTAGACGACCTGGTACAACACCGGTGCGCGCACGCTGACCGGTATGGGGGTGGCAGAGTCGTCAGGCATATCCGGCTTGCCCGCGTAGACCGTGGCTTTGTAGATCTTGATGTTGTCCGGTGCATCGGATTTCTGACGCATGCGCTCGATTTTGCGCTGCGCTTCGTCGCTGGTGTCCTCTTCCAGTTCGACGCGTGTGCTGTAGACAAGCAGTTCGGGCTGGTCCGCGGCAGCCGCTTCCAGTGTGTATTCGCGTTCGATGGGTACGCCAGGATCGGTGTTTTCCTTATCCAGGTAAACCAGCTTGATCTCCTCGCCCGCTTTGATCCCCAGCGTGGAGCCTTGAGTCGTATCGCCGAAGCTGATGGTCTGCATGAAGACGCCCGCGTGATGATCCGGAATGGTTCCGCGCGAACCTTTGTCCGTCGATGTTTCCAGAGCCTTGAGCTTGAGTTCTTCGCCTGATGCAGTGGTGATCTTTACGTCGACCTGGTCGCGTTCCTCGGTCAGGTCTTCGTCAAAATCGCTGACAATGATCATCAACTGCGTGCCGGGACTGGCGCGTTTGGCCTGGGAAAAGACCGTAACCTCTTCGCCTCGTTCGTCGGTGATGATTTCCTCGAACGCCATCATCACTTTGGCGTTGTAGAACGATGCGTTGAGCGAGGCGTTTAGGATCGGATTGTCCGGGCTGAGCCGTTTTTGATCGTCATAGCTGATGGATATCTGGTCGCCTGGCGCGATTTCCAGGATGCTGTTGGCGCTGGCTGTGGAGAAATCCTTGGACACGGGGATCACATTGTTTCCCGTTGCATCGGTCAGCACGATGTCGCTGGCCGTAATCGCGTTGCCGGCGAAATCCTCGAACACCCAGCGCAGCGCGCGATAGCGGCGCGGTTGGCTGAAGGCCACCTCGAATCCGTCATCGGTCTTGGTCATGCTTTCCTTGGGCTTAAGCAATTCGGCCATCTTGGGATTGGCTTCGGTGGAGAACCATTTCATGCCCATGGGTTCGAACTCGCCCTGTTCGTTTTTGAGGCCCACGATGACATGGGATTTTTCCCAGTGATCCTGCGCCAGTATTTCCATGTGATGCAGGCCCTGCTCCAGGAAGACCGTCGCGGTTTTGCGCAGGTCGCGGTCGTTGACTCTGTTCATACCCAGCAACAGCTTTTCGTCGATATACAGGTATTGACTCTGCCAGCCCCAGGGTGCGGCTTTGTTCAGAAACTTAAATTCCATCTCGCGGTCTTCATCCAGCCAGAACGTGCCGCGCAGACGTGTATTGAACCAGCCGGCTCTGTTCTGCCACTTGGTGTCGTCGCGGCGATAGGTGGGCAGCGGAGTCCAGTAGGTCTGGTCCGCGCCCCACTTGAGATGGTTGCGAATGCGATTCGGGTCGGAATGCCCGTTGCGTTTCATCTCAGCGGTCAAGCCGCCTTTGACCGCCTTGGTTTCAGCCGGATATACGGCGATCAGTTCGTCGTTCTGCTCCAGCCGGCCGACCAGGCGCACCTGGCGGATATTGTCAAGATCAGACATGGTGATCGTCGCCTTGCTCAGTTCGTGTGAGGACATGGTATCCACTTCGACCCATTTGGGTTTACGTCCGTCAGCCAGGCTGGACCAAGGGCCTTTTTTGCCTTTGTTGATAATGCTGTAGGGGTCGCTACCCTCTTCGCTGTCGGATGTGATGACCATGGGGTAGGGCGTGCCGGTGGGTACTTTGCCTTCGAAAACGCCTGAATGCGCTTCGGTTTCGGAAATGTCAAAGCCGGTCACCCGATCGCCGGAACTGGTTTCGAGCGTGATCTGCACTTTGTCCGGGATGCTGCTCATGTCGCGGTCCGCATCCACAATCTGGATATAGATCGGGCTGCCCGGTCGTACGGTTTTGTTGTCGCGGTCAGCCATGCGACGGCTGCCTACATCGCCCTGGGCTTCACGCATGCGCTGCTCCATGAGCTGCCGTTCGCGTTCTTTCTCGTTCAGAATTTCGCCTGAGCTGGCCATCAGTTCGCCGTCGCTCTTGACCTCCAGGATCTTAACCGGGTAACTCAGATTGTTGGCCTGCTGGAACTGGGGGTCGATCTGGTACTGCACTTCGTCCAGGCCAATCAGTTCCAGTTGCACGTTGTTCGGCTTGGCATCGCCCAGTACTGTGCGAATCATGCCCTGGAACAGGGTCGGATCGTCGGAACTGGCGACCAGGCGCAGTTTTTCCACATCTTTGCCGCGCGTGGTTTGAACAATTACCGGAATGATCTTGCCGTCGCGCGCCACGGCCAGGTTGCTGTCCTGCAGTTTTAGGGTCAGTTCGCGGCCCGGGATGGCCACGGTTTTAAGCATCGGATTGCCGATCAGCACCTCGGTGCGGGCCAAGCCGCGCGGCAGCAGCAGGCGCAGTTCGCCTTCCAGCAGCCGGCCTTCGACATGGTCGTTGATCCGTTTGAACACGTCGGTTAGGTAATCGCGCGATTGACGGAACTCTTGCTGGTCGAAAGCCATCTTGGAATAGAGGAAGTAGGCCTCCGCCTGCTCCTTGAGGCTGCCCGCGTCGAGCAACCGTTCGAGCTGCGACTCCGCAGAGGCGTAGTCTTTGGTCAGAATCATCAAGTTGATCAAGCGGTAGCGCGCTTCGCGACCCGGTTCCGTATCCTTGTAACGCTTGTTGTTGCGCAACCCTTCATATTCGATGCGCGCGGCCTGGTAATTTTCCATGTCGCGATAGATATCGCCCTTGATCAGCGAAATGCGCGCCATCGGATCCGCGTTGTAATCGAATTCCTTGAGCAGTACAGTAAAGCAGAAATCGAGCGCTTCTTTATACATTTTCTGCTTGCGCATCTGTTCGATGGCCCAAGCAATGTAGTCGATATTGAGCGTAACCCATTTTTCGATCAGGGTTTTCAGTTTCGGCCTGGTCAGTTCCCAGGCACGGGCTTCGTTGCCGAGCATCAGCATCTGGCTGGCCATGTGCAAATCATATGTTGCATCGCCGCGACCCACAGCCAGCAGTCCGGGGATCTGGCGTGACGCTTCGGCTTTGACCGTCGACAGGTTGCGCATGGCTGCTTCGCGGTCATGCTGCACGTGTGTCATCATCAGGTCGGCGTATAGGTACAAGCTCTCGTAGGCTTCGCACGATTCGAGCGTGGTTTTGACCGGCGAGAAATAGCTGTTGTAGCAGCGGTTCCAGTCGCCTTCCTGGATGATCATGCCGATGTACTTGTGCAAGCCGCGCAAACCCAGTTCCCATTCTTTGTCCTGAAACGCCTGGGTCAGCGCGGGACGCACATAGGATGCGTGGCGCACGCCGTGCCCGCACGGATAGCCGCGGTTCAGCTCAGCGGCGGCCAGCATATCGCGCAGTTTGTCGCACTTGAGCTGCACAGCCTGGTTTTGTGTGTTGCGCTTGTGGTTTTCGATCTGGTCGAACACATGGTAGTGTACGCCCACGCCGCGCCAGTCTTCAGGTTTCATAGTGGCGGCCATGGGCATGATCTTGGAGAACAGCACATATTCGCGCAATACAGGGGAAAACACGTTGGCGTATTCGAACAGACCCAGCAGCGCTTCCATGCGCTTCGGTTCGGGGCGTGCGTTGAGCATGCCGATATACTGGTCGAGAAAGGCGTGCGTTGCGTCGGGTCTGCCCGACTTGGCCAGGCAGCCATACAGGTAGGCCTCGTCCTGGACCGCATAGCTCTTGTACTCATCCGCCCGGCTTATGTAGGTTTTCAGCATTTGATCGAGCGTTGCGGTCGCCAGCTTATGCTTTTCGTCCGTGCGATAGAACGCATTGTGAATGAAGCTGTGCAGGCGGTCGGGTTCCACATGCTCGCCGGCGTCTTGGAACACCTTTTCGACCTGTTGGAAGTACACGTCCACGGGCCAGGAATTGACCTGCCGGTCAACATAGCGGAAGGCGTACTGCTTCATGAGTTTGTAGTGTTTGTCGAACAGTACGGTGCTGTCGCCTTTGGGTTGTTCCAATTCGCCGATGTCATACCAAGCGCTGCCGCTTCCCGATTCGCCCTGGTCCAGCAGGGATGCGTACAGTTTACACAGCGTATACAGGGTTTTATTGCGGTCCGCATGGTAATGTTCGCGCACGCGGCGCAACATTTGGTCCCAAGCCCATCCGGTCTCCTTGACGTGTGGCGCCCAGAGCAGCGCCCACTGGTAGCGCGCGTGGTGCCGACACTCGTTGTGATGGGCGTCGAACATGGCGAAAATCAGGTGCTCCCGCACGTTCTTGACCTTGCTCCAATAGCTGGGGATGCGGCCGTTGTATTCATCGAGCACTTTCTTCATCAGGTCAAAAATCTGACGCTTGGGTTTGCTCGGGTTGGGTTTGATGTTGTACATCTGGACATGGGCGCTCATCAGCGGATCGCTGCCCGACTTATTCTGGTTCATATCCTTTTTCAACGCCGCCATCTTGGGATCTTTTTTGATGGTCTGCGATAGGTGGTTGACCGCGGAGCGCAGTGGGAAGCTGGTGCCGCCTTTTTGCAGCAGTTCCGTCAGCAACGCGATCTTGGCGTTGTCGTCTATTTCCTTTTTGTTCAGAATATAGCGGCTCAAATGCTTGACGTCCCAGGTCCCTGGATTGGCGTTCATGTAATCCTTACAGGCATCCAGCGCTTCCTGGGTCTTGCCAGCCTTGATATACTCGTTGATCACCAGCCAGCGTGCGTAGATATAATCGGAAAAACTGTGTTGTTGTTTATACTGCGCCATCAGCGCATCCAGTTCGTTGCCTTTGTTCAACCGTATCAGATCGTCGAACAGGTTGGGGTCTAGCTGGGCCAGGTATTTTTTGAACAGCGCTGCCTGTTGCGGTTCGCTGAGGTAATGGCGGGCAAAGTTATAGAGCAGCTCGCGCAACTGGTTGACGGCGTCTTCTTCGTCTTTGCTTTTGGCGACCACGCTGTTAATGATTGTTGCGACTTGCGGAGCCTGCAGAATCGGCTTGCCCTCGATATTGAAAACCTGCGGCGAATCGGCGATGACGTCGGCGTATTGACGGTAGTAGTCGGCGGAGTCGCCGGCTTTAAAAATGCCTTCCAGCCCCAGGTACTGCTGACCGAGTTTGATCCTGGCCGCCTCGTCTTTGACGTCGCGCATGTCGTTCATGCGGCCGATGATATGCTCGTACAGCGCCCGGTTATTGGTTTTGATGACTTTGACCAGCCCTTCACAACGCTCCTGGGGCGTGAGCGCGCCCCAAATCCGGTGCAGCAGGGAATGAATGTCGTTATCGCTTTGCAGTGGGTATTTGCCCATCAGCTCGAGCACGCGCCGTTTTTCATCCACGCCGCCGGAAACATCCAGGATCTGGACCAGTTTTTCAGCGATATAGTGATTGCGGTCGCGGTCGCTAAAGTGTTGGAGCATCACGTCGACCGAGTTGAGAATTTCGCTGGTCTGCCGGTTGTCGAATAGACGACTCATCAATTGGTCGCCATAATCCCAGGCCTGGTCCGTTGCACCATACATTTTGATGTATTGGGCGTACAGGTCAGGATAAGCGCCGCGTGCCAGTAAATATTCCAGGGCCATTCTGTTTTGCTCGCTCTTGTTTTTGGACTGCTTGACAAAGAGCAGGAAGCGGCTGAGCGCCAGATCGTCCTCGCCGGTCAGCCATGCCAGTTGCGCGGCCGTGAAAACCAGATGCGGATTCTTGTTCTCGATTGCTTTGAGCAACGTGCCGGCCCGCTTTTCGGCCGTGATCATCCGACCGGTCGCGAGCGCGTTCTCGATGCCCATTTTCAGAGCTGGCAAAGACGGTTTGGGTTTGTTCAACTCTTCTTCAAGAATTTTCTCCGCTTCCGCGTATTTTTTCTGTTGAAACAATTTACGGGCTTGTTCAACGTCGGCCTGGGCGCAACACAGCAACAACACACCCGTCATCCAGATTTTAAGAAAATGATAAGAATGATAGTTCATAGTACAATCGCCTCCACTGTAAGGTTAATTTTTTTTTAGCGATGCTCTTTCATATGATCTAAAAGCTGCATGATATACAAGACACATATTTCTGCAGATCGTTGGAAAAGAATTGTAGGTGTTGCCGGTCTTCAGTCAAGGGCCGAATCCGCAAGATTTTGAAAACTATGCCGTCCAGGCAAAATAACACGAGTTAGTAAATGGGTTGAGCTGCCGGCGGCGGGCATGTCTTTTTGGCCTGATTGCGCGCGCAAATCTTTGTTCACTTGTTTTAAACAAGCCCGGTGCCGGTGGTTTGGCTAGGCGCATTTCCAATTTTCACCCCGATCCTTGTCGCGATTTTCGTATGAGGATAGGATGAGGGAGCGACGAAAATGGTTTCCCCTGTCTGCCCCAAAGATGCACCCGGTTCTGTTGATTCTGCTTAAACTGACATGCAATCGTTGACGCGATCAGTCCTGGCGTATATGATGAGTCCCGCTAATGAAAACGATTTGTGTCTTTTGCGGTTCGAGTTCGGGCAACCGGCCTGTTTACCTGGCCATGGCCAGGCGCCTCGGTTATGTCCTGGCCGAGCAGGGGTATACTATAGTATACGGCGGCGCGGCCATTGGTTTGATGGGCGCCGTGGCTGACGCGGCGCTGGAGCGGGATGGTCGGGTGCATGGAGTCATTCCCGAGTTTTTCGCGGCCAGGATCGCGCATCAAAGCCTGACCGAGTTGCGCATTGTCGGCACCATGCACGAACGCAAGGCCTGTATGTTCGAGCTTTCCGATGGATGTATTGCGCTGCCCGGCGGACTGGGCACGCTAGAGGAGCTTGCCGAAATGCTGGCCTGGGCCCAGATCGGTCAGCATGCCAAACCTTGCGGCGTGCTCGATGTCGAGGGCTTCTATGACCCGCTGCTCACCTTTCTCGACAGCGCGGTTGCCAATGGCTTCATGAAAAAGGAGCACCGCGACATGTTGTTGGTGGCGGACAATCCCGAAATGCTGCTGGCTCTAATGCAAGCCTATCGAGCGCCGCAAGTGGACAAGCTGAAAGGATAGAGCGGAAAAGGGCGCTTCAACCGCCACCCATCACTGGTATCACTGGTCATTGATCACTGGGTCGAGTCGTTCCGGAGTTGAGGAGTTGGGCTGCAATTCTGCACCCTGAACCTTTGTCTCTGCATTTCGCATCTTTACCCACTCGGAACTCGCCCGCCGCTCATCCATGGCGGTCAATGCCGCGGATCATGAACAGCGCGTGATCCAGCACGCGCAGGATTTCATCCAGGTACTCGTCCACGGCCCGTACGCTGCCCGGCAGCGTGAAAACCAGGGTCTGACCCATGACGCCGGCCAGGCCGCGCGAGAGCAAAGCGGCAGGTTTCTGCTGCGCATAGTTGGCGCGGATATGGTCCATGATGCCAGGCCAAGGTTGGTTCAATGCCGCGCCCACCACTTCCGGCGCGATGTCGCGCGGTCCCAGCCCGGTGCTGCCCGTGGTGATCAGCAGGCCTGTTCGGGCAGAGCGTGCTGTTGCCAGGGTTTTGCGCAGCAGATCCGCGTTGTCGGGCAGAACCTCGGCAGTGACGGCCAGGCGCCATCGTTGCTGACGTAAATGCTGTTCCAGGCGTTCTTTAATGCGCGGCCCGCTTCGGTCGGGATAGATGCCGACCGCGGCGCGGTCACTCAGGGTCACCACATGAACGGATAGCGGCGTCGGCAGCAACCGGACAGGATCGCCAGCCGCTGCTGTACCGCTTTCGAGCACGCGGCAGAACACGCCCTTACTGGGCATGACGCAGGCGCCCACTTCCAGGAAAATGGCGCAGGCATCGCCATGGCAGCGCTTGCCGAACTGGGTTACTTCCAGCAAAGCCGAGCCTGCCCGCACCTGATCGCACAGGGCCGCGTGCGACCAGTCAATACTGCTGGTGGTGATGTTTTCGGCAAATTCGCCGGGTTGGATGTCGCGGCTGTGCGTGTGGCAGAACGCCGCGATGTCCTCCTGGCCCAGCAGGCTGACTTGGCGGTGCCAGTGGCCAGCGTGCGCATCGTTTTCCACGCCCTGTTCGGCGATCACGATCCGCTCCACCGGATGTTTCGACGTTCCCTTTTCGTTTGAGATGTTGACGGATACAATCTGGCCCGAGTTCATACAGCATTCCTTTTTAAATAATTAAAAGCCCATACCGTTTGTATATTGGCTATCGTGACGGTAATGTCAAGAATATGATCGAGCGCCATGCAAAAAACACACAATTCGCCTGTTCATGAAAGCGTTTGTAGGGTATATAAACGAAAAAGGCAATTTTTAGGTTCTCGATGGTTAGGAGGCTTGGCAATGACGGACGCACAGACGACGATTGTATTGGTTTTGGATACAGAGGAAGAACGCTGGAAAGCCCTGGAAGAGGTGATCCATCAGCAAGATTGCGTTCTGGTGGTGATCGATGGCCCGGACAGGGTTCCCGAATTGATTGATCGCTCCGTTTTGGTCGTGGTTGGAAATGGTTGTCTGGAGCTGCCGGGATTGAGTGCTATGTTGAAAGAAAACCTGCAGGATCGGAAAATTCCGCTCCTGATCGTTGCCGAGGATCGCGATCGCCTGGATGACTTGCTCGATCAGTGCGATGGGTTGATTGTCGATTGTCTCTGCCATTTCAACGAAACGCCGCGCATCAAGCGCAAAATCGATCTGTTCCTCGAATGGCACAAGCTGCACCAGGAATTGCGCGACCTGCAAGAGGCCTACGATTGCTATGCCGAGGAGTTGCAGCACAAAGAGCATGTCCTGCGCGACGAGATGGATCGGCGCGTCAAGGCTGAGCGCGACCTGGAAAACATGGTGGGCAAGGATTACATGACTGGTTTGTCCAACCGCAGGGTCATGTACGAGAAACTCAACGAGGAGATGAGCCGCTTCCGTCGAACGCTACGCTCCTTCTGCTGCATCAAAATCGATATTGACGACTTTCAGCATATCTGCGACAATGTCGGTTTTGACGCTGGCGACTCCGTGATCACGGCCCTGGCCCGCATCCTTTCCTCCAGTACACGCAATTACGATCTTGTCTGTCGCTGGGGCCACAAGGAGTTCTTGGTCTTGCTCATGGAGGCGGATATCAACATCGGCGCCGATGTGGCTGAATCCCTGCGCAGTCAAATCGAGGATATGGTCATCGATTACTACGGTAACGAGATCAAGGTGACCGCCAGCCTGGGCGTGGCTGTGTCTGAACCTGACATCTCCATAACGGAGCTGATTAAACGCGTGGACGAGAGCCTGTATCGCAGCAAGATGGCGGGAAAAAACCAGATTTCTTGCTACGGCTGAGTTTTTCCAGCCTGCTGGCTTCAATAAAAAATAAAAAAAAGGAATGTTTCATGAGATGTTCGATTGCATACCGGTGGTTTTACCGGGTGACGGCGCTTTGTTTGGTGTCCCTGCCAGTTTCAGCGCAAATCAAAGTGGGCGATTCGCGGGAAAAGGTGATTGCCGAACTGGGCCAGCCGTTAGGGGTCATGCATGTGGGCGGCAAGGAAATGCTGACATACGACGGCGGCGTGATAGAAATGGTGAGCGGTAAAGTCAGGTATATCGATAAAGGTTTTGCCAAGCGCGCCGATAAGCGCAAGGTCCAACGGACGTTTGAGCAACAGCAGCGTGCCAGAGGGTTGGTCGAGTTCGAAGGGCAGTGGATGTCTCCCCAGCAAAAAGACAAGATCCAGATCGAACGCAAAGCGCGTGAAGCCTATCTGCGCAGCCGCTTTGCCCCGCCGCCGGCCGCGAGTCACCCCCGGCCCCGGCCCAGTATCTCCGCTCCCACGGTCAGTGGGTCGCGCACGCACCACTCCAAGCTCAAGGGCGACTATTCCCGTTATGTCAGCAGCGTGAGTCCTACGGTGCTCGTTTTTCATGCCGATTGGTGCGGCATCTGTCGCACGGAGATACCGCAACTGGATGCGCTGATGCAGAATCACCGTGCTGTCCAGTATCGCAAAATCGAGATCAAGGACTGGAAGGATCAGGTGGCTAAACAATTCGACATCCATTCGGTCCCGTATATCCAGGTGTTCAACGAGGACGGCGAGCGCGTGGGCAACGGGTTCCGCAATGTCTCGGCGTTACCTGCGTATCTCCAGGCGGTTTCGCACTAATGGTGATCAGGCGGATGCGATTAGGTTACCGCGCATAGCTCCAGCTCGCGGCTGAACGCCTGGTCCCACCATGCACGATGTTGTTCGACCACGTCTTGCAGGTCAGGATCATGCAGGCTGTTACGCATTTCGTACGGATCGTTCCGCAGATCGTAGAGTTGTTCGCTGCGTGCGCCATGGTCATAACGGGCGTATTTATAACGTGCGCTGACGACCATGCGACCGATCTCGCTTTCCACGGGGATAAACTCGCGATCCCAAGCCGACGCGCTTTCTCTCAGTAACGGCAGCAGACTCCGGCCTTCAAGCTCACTCGGCGCTTCCAGGCCGGCTGCCTCACAAAGGGTTGGCAGCAGATCCAACCCATTGGATACCACATGTTCGCTATCCACCATGCCCACGGTGCGATCAGGCAGGCACAGGATCAGCGGAATGCGGGCGGCTTCTTCGTAAAAAGCGGTTTTATGCTCCATCCGATGTGCCCCGTTCAGTTCGCCATGGTCGCTGGTGAACACCACCAACGTTCGCTCCCGCTGCCCGGAAGCATCGAGTGCATCCAGCACGCGGCCGATCTGGGCATCGACTTGTTCCGTCAGTCGGGCATAAGCCCAGCCATGCCTGCGCCAGTCCTCGGCCGTCCATGTATCGCGTGCGCGACGTCGGAAGGCGCGTGTGTCAATCAGGTGCGCCAGAGCTTCGGGTTCGTCCTGTTGCGGTTCCAGATTGGGTGGGGCAGGGGGGCAGCAGGTCGCGAAAAAGTCAGCTTCACTCATCCCTTGCGGAAGCTCCAGGGCTTGGTCCAGAGCAGCCAGCTCGGTCCTGCCGTTTTTCAGCAGACGGTGATCGATTTCCGAGCTTGCGAATGCACGGATGGTATGGTAACAGATGTCGTGGGGATTGATGAACGACGCGACCAGCAGCCATGGCTCTTTCGGCAGTTCGTCCAGGAACGCGGCGCACATGGCCGCCAACGTGTTGCGTTCATCGTATTGCGGCACTTCAAAACCCATGTCTTCGGCGTTCATCCGCGGCAGGTGCTGTTTGCCCGCATATACGGTGCGATAGCCGGCGCGGCGCAACTGGTGGCCCATCCCATGCCGCATAATGGACGGCGGAATGTACTCGATATGGGATGAAGCGTTGCTGCGCAATCCTATAGCGCTGGGCCGGCGGCCGGTAAACAGGCTGAAACGCGAAGGTACACAAACCGGATTGGTGCAATAGGCTCGTTCAAAACGCACGCCCCTGGCGGCTATGCGGTCCATGGCCGGTGTATGCAACCAGGTGTTGCCGGCGCAGGACATCATCCGCGCACTCTGCTGATCGGTCATCACGAAAAGAATATTGGGTCGTTCGTTTTGTTTCATTATTTGTCCTATGGTTTTTTAGATATCAAGCTTATTAAACGATGCGTATAATTTATATAATATTAGCGCGACAAATAAATGGACTAAGTATTTTATTTTTTTGCACTATCGTCTATTACCTAATCAGTCGCGGTCCAAGTATAAAGCCCATCTTATGATACACCATATCCAGTAAGGCTTTGCGCGGGTTGTCGTCCGATTTGGACATCTTTTTCGCCGGCTCCTGCAAAGACATGATGCGCACGCCCACGTCCGGGATATATGGTTCAGGCAGGTGAAACACGTTGCTGCAGTGTCCCAAGATAATTTAGAATGGCGTCCCACATAAATTAGAATGATTG
>CAZOLK010000070.1:0-21989 GCA_964580325.1 uncultured Verrucomicrobiota bacterium
GCTTCCGCATCCGCCGGAAAGCGCTTGAGCTGGCAGATGGCTATGGGCTTTTCCACCAGTTGCCGGCGGCACGCCGCTTCGCAGGGCCGCGTGCAGATCCGACCGAGTATGCCGGGTAGTGGCATATTGCGCATGATCAGTTCCAACGCCTCGCGGTCGCGACCTTCGGCAATGTGCTTAACGAATCCGGGTATGTCGATGCCGGCCGGGCAGGCGGTCATGCAAGGGCCGAGACAATCGCCCAGGTGATCGGAGAGCAGCAGCTCGATACAGGTTTTGCGCGCCTTTTTGATCCGGTCGCTATCGGTACGGATCACCATGCCGTCGGTCACGGCAGTGGAGCAAGCGGGCAGCAGGTTGCGTTTACCCTCCACCTCAACCACACACATGAAACAGGAAGCAAAAGCTTTGAGTTTGTCGTTGTGGCAAAAGGTGGGGATAAAGACGTCCAGCGTCTTGGCTGCCTCTAGAATGGTGGCGCCGGGTTCCACTTCGAGGGACCGGCCGTTGATAGTGCAGGTGATGTTTGCCATGATCCACTCCTTAAATTATTGCACTTCCACTGCGTTGAATTTACAGACGTCGCGACATACGCCGCAACGGATGCAGCTTTCCTGGTCAATGGCGTGTAGCTTTTTGCGTTCGCCCGTAATGCACGCCGCGGGACAATTGCGCACACACAGGGTGCAACCGGTGCAACGGTCGGTGATGATATAGGAACAGAGGTTGCGGCACTTGCCAGCGCGACAACGCTTTTCCTGGATGTGTTCTTGGTACTCCTCGCGGAAATAACGCAGCGTGGTCAGCACCGGGTTGGGCGCGGTCTGACCCAGACCGCATAGGCTGGTGCTCTTGATTTGGACAGCCAGGTCTTCCAGTTTATCCAAGTCTTCCATGACGCCTTCTCCCTCGCAGATGCGGGTCAGGATTTCGAGCATACGCTTGGTGCCGATGCGGCAGAACGTGCATTTACCGCAGGATTCTTCCTGGGTGAAGTTGAGGAAATAGCGGGCCACATCCACCATGCAGGTGGTGTTGTCCATCACGATCATGCCGCCGGAACCCATGATGGCGCCGGTGCTGGTCACCTCGTCGTAATCGATACGCGTCTGAAAGAGCGATTCGGGCACGCACCCTCCCGAAGGCCCGCCCATCTGGACCGCCTTGATGGTGCGGCCTTTGAACGTGCCGCCGCCGATATCGTGTACGATCTCGCCAAGAGTGATGCCCATGGGCACTTCGACCAGGCCACCGTTACGTATTTTACCGGCCAGGGCAAACACCTTGGTGCCTTTGGATTTCTCCGTGCCGATTGCGGCAAACGCTTCGGCGCCGTTGCGGACGATCCAGGGCACGCTGGCCAAGGTCTCGACGTTGTTAATGGTGGTCGGTTTACCGAACAGCCCGGATTGAGCCGGGAACGGCGGGCGCAGGCGCGGCATGCCGCGCTGGCCCTCAATGGAAGCCATCAGCGCGGTCTCCTCACCGCAGACAAAAGCGCCGGCGCCTTCCTTGACATGCAGGTCAAAGCAGAACTTCGTACCGCAGATACGCTCACCCAAGAAACCATGAGTACGCGCCTGCTCAATGGCCAGGTTCAGGCGCTTCACCGCCAGCGGGTATTCGGCGCGGCAATATATCACGCCTTCGTCCGCGCCCGTGGCATAGGCCTGGATGGCCATGCCTTCGAGCAAGGCATGCGGATCGCTCTCCAGCGTGGTCCGGTCCATGAACGCGCCCGGGTCGCCCTCGTCCGCGTTGCAGATCACGTATTTCTTGTCCGCCTGTTCGCGCATAGCGAACTTCCACTTCACCCCCGTGGGAAAACCAGCGCCGCCGCGGCCGCGCAAGCCCGATCCAGTCACCGTTTCGATCACCTCTTCCGGCGTGCCGGCCAACGCTTTTTCCAACGCCTTGTAGCCGTCCACGGCCAGATAATCCTCGATCTGCTCCGGGTTAATATGACCGCAATTGGCCAGTACAATGCGCTGCTGCTTAGCCATCAAAGCGCGGTTCGGTTCCTTGTCAAAATCGGCGATCAACGCATCCACGGGCCGGCCCTGGCCCAGGTGCTGTTCCACGAGTCTGGCGACCTTGGCCGGGGTCATGTCGATGTAGAGACTGGTGCGGCCGTCCGGTTCGATGACCTGGATCTGCGGCTCTGAATGGCATAGGCCGAGGCAGCCGGTAATGCCCAGCGCAGCGTCCTGCCCCTGCTCGCGCAAGTGCTGAACACAGGCTTCGTAAACAGCTTTGGCGCCCGCTGCAATGTTGCAGGTGCTCATGCCCACCAGGATTTTGGGTTGACCATGGCTCATGACGATTCCTCCGCAGACAATTGATCGATGACCTGGGCCGCTTTCCTGCGATCGAGCCGGGCATAGGTCTGATCGTCGACCATCATGACCGGCGCCAGCGAGCAACAGCCCACGCAAGCCACTGAAGACAGCGTATATTTACCGTCCGCCGTGGTATCGCCGGCGCGCACGCCAAGTTTTTTCTCCAACTCCTCGGTAACCCCCTCGGCTCCGCCCACATGGCAGGCAGTACCGTGACAGACTTTAATGATTTTCTCGCCCACCGGTTCAAGGCGGAACTGGGTGTAGAAGGTGGCTACGCCAAAAAGCTGCGCCTCGGTCATCTCCGTTTTCTGGGCGATGTAGGCAATGACATCGCGCGGAATATAACGCAAAGCGTTCTGAACAGCCTGTAACACAGGGATGGCCATTCGTCCATCCGTGCCGACATCGGCCAGGATCCGGTCCACCACTGCGTAATCGATCAGTTTTTCTGTGCATTGACACGTGTTCAAATCAGGTTCCTTCCCATACGTAATGAAAACAGGAACGCAAACCTTAGCAACCAGCGGCAGGAGAATCAAGGGATTTCGGATTGCTGATTGCGGATTTCGATCTGGTATGTCGCGCCTGACAGCGATGACGCGGCGAAAATAAATGGCCGGTTCAGGCAAGGATATTGACTTTTTTGCCGCCGCGGTAATCGGGTGGCTTCATCATCTGCATGCGTGCGGACCGGGCCTTGGCCTGGCGGTCTGCCGCGGCCGCCATGTTATGCACTTTTTGAACATCCATGGAGCCGCTAAAGGGAGCGTGCGGCCCCCTAGTACGGTCGAGCTGGTCGAACCAGTTTTTACCCAGACGCTCGATGGTGGCGAACATGGGCGTGGCGTCGATGCGGAGGGGAAAGACAATATCTATTTTCATAGTGTTACCGGTTTTCCATAAGGTTTCACGCCCACAAATCCACGATGTGTTCGGCGTTTTCGTCCGAGGGGTGGGTCGGATGGTAAGGTTCAGGTGATTGAGGTTTGTTCACGCGTGCGGTCTGATAGGTCATGTGATCGCGCAAAGCCAGCATGATCTGCTGTTTTTCGATCTCCTCGGCCATATAAGCTCCGCCAAACGCGGCCGGAATCACCATATCCATTGAGCAACACCCACAATCTCATGGCATCCATGCAATCCTCGGTCCGCTCCATCGGCACCGCTTACATAAAGGAACATACTCCCATAACAAGCTGATTGCAAATGGAAAAATCATTGCGGTTTATGGATACAAATTCTTTTCCATCAGCGCGCTGGCCAGCAGAAACCAACTAGCGTGGGGTAGCCATTGCTCAGCCCAACGCCAGGTGTATTTCGGATCAGCCCTGTGCGGGCCGGACAGGAACGCGATGCCGTCTTCGTTGTCCGGGTCGGCCGTAATGCCGTTGCAGATGCCGCCCGGAGCGTTGGGCAGGTTGGGTATATAGTCGGCATTGTTCCAGCCATGTCCGTGGAGCATGCACACGTCGAAAGGGTTTAACCCCAGGATCCAGTCGCACTGACTCTGCGCATGGGTCAGCAATGCGCCGTCCGGATCGGCGTCAACCGCGGCCGCGCGATAGGCCAACAGCGAGCAGGCCAGCGAAGCGATGCGTGCGTTTTCGCCCTGCCACCAATAGCGCGTCTCATTTTCGTGAGGCATGAAAAAGCGGGTGCGGAATTCGATCTCGTTGTAGGCCCGAGTCAACTGGCGCATGTAGCGGAAAGGATTGCAGACTTCCCGGGCAATGTCCAGTTGGCCGTCGATAATTCTACGCAGCGCGGTCCAGACCGGCGCCGTTTTTTCGCGCTCCACCTCCAGGTAGCGCAGAAGCGCCACAACCGGTATGCCTTCGTCTGATGCATGGAAAAAGGGACGGCGCCCTTCCTGGTCGACGCGCAGCCAGCCGCTATATTTATTATTGGCGGATACACGGGCGCACAGCGAGGCGACCCTGGACCGGGCCTGGTCCAGAAAACGTTGTTCGTTGCAGGCGATATACAATTCAACGGCTGCTAACAATGCGCAATAATCGTCGAGTAGGTTTTCGCGGCCGTCATTGAGGTAGCGCGTATTGTTTTCAACCAGGTGATCAAAACCTTTTATGGCGCAGACGCGGTAGTCGTCAGCCGTAAATTCACCTTGCAGCTCCAGGCTGGCGCAGCGCGCCAGGGCCGCGATGGCCATACCGCCGCCCTGCCTGAAACCGGCCTGCCAGCTATCGCGCATTTCAGGGTTGTACGCGTAGCCGGAGTCGCAGATGATAGTTTTGCCCTCGCGCCGGTTGAGGAACGCCATCTCGTAAAAACTTCCGTCCGCGTCCTGCATACGCACCAGCGCGTCTGCGCCATAGGCCGCTTCTTCGCGCGCGCGACACGCGACCAGGCCGGCGGCGGCAAAATGCTGTTCAGTGAGCATGGAGGCCAAGCCGGCCAGTGCCCAGACACTCAGCGGCGTCTGCTGTGGATTCATGTAATTGGCGTGGTTCAGGTGACTCAGGTTTTTGCTCCAATCGGCCGTGGCATCGCACCAGCCGCCGCGCACATCGACGGTGCCCAGGCGCCTGTCACCGGCAAACACGGCCCGCTTGTCGTATTCAGCCAATTCGCCGGTATGACGCTGTCCCCGGAAATAATAGAGGATATCGGATAACGTGCGCTGGGCCAGGTGATGTTCCTCGACAGGAAAGCAGGGCGAATGCAGTTGCCCTGACGGCAATTGCAGGAATATGATGTATTTGCCAGGTTCGCGCAGCGGGGTGAAATCGAGCGATGAAAAATGCCAGCCGTTCCAGTGCACCACTGGGCCGTGATACTCGACATTGCCTTGAAAAGCCGACCGCCCCGTCTCTTCAAGCATAACGGCGAATGACGTTTCCTGGATCGGATGGTCGGCCTGCAGTATGGCGGTTTTAATGCCGCGCGCATCGTAACCGATATGGTTGACCAGAATACGCAATTCCGGTTTACGAAAAGCTGTATTGAACATAATTCCTGCCTCCATCGTCCATACACTCGCGCCAGCTCATGACGTTCAAAGCTGAAACAGCTTCCTCAAATATTTTTCCCGTCATTTCGTCAAACCTTTCTGGTTAGATTTTGCGAAAGGGTACAAGATCGGCCATTCCTTGACAACGGGGAAATTGAATTTCCATTGACGAGATGAATGGCCCCTCGATGGTGAAGTTATTTTTGCGCACCCTAAGCTATCGGGCTTATTACAACGTCGACCAGGCCAAACGTCTCGCCCAGATCCGCAATGGTCAGCGGAACGCGGATCGCTTCTTCATACAGCGCCATTTTCTGAAACAGGTTGTGGCGCCCCACGGCTTCGCCGTCCAGGTTAAACGGGCGTTCGCCGTCGTGCCGGTCCAGGAAATCGGTGACCGCTCCTCGGAAGTAGCCCCAGGTTTTAGTGAGGCGCATTGGCCCCACTTGTTATCGGCCAGGGCGCTGATATTTTCATTGCCTATGACAACGAAACTGCCGTGGAGCCGAACATCATGACCCAGTGGTTGCGCGCCTCCTGTTTGAAGGTGTGTTTGCGCGCATCCGGGCAGGCGGCCGTTGAGGTTGGGTCTAAACCGCTGTTCCAGGATGGTTTTCCAGTCGTGCATGGTCTTGACCGGAAAATCGATCCAGTGCGACATGCTGCTCATCTGGCCGGCAGCGCTCATCTTGCCGCCGCCGCGTTCGAAATCGGACGGGCAGGTACTCAGGCTTTTCGCCGGCCAATATGGCTTCAACTATTTCGCGTCCGGCTACTGTAAGCTTTTTTGCGAAAAAACTGAACTTTTGAGTTATGCTCATGCGGGATAAAGGCGGGACGCATTTGCAGCCACTTGTTCGTGCACCTTTCTTGACATCGGACGCCGATCGGTCATAATGGCGCGTATGATGAATGATGACCACGAAATACATGAAAAGACCGACGATGTTGAAGTCGTCTCCAACGGCAACGATCCGTCGCTCCAGGAGCAGAACCTGATCCTTGCCCGAGAACTGTATCCCGCACAGTTGCCTGTTCTACCTGTGAATCAGCGTCCGTTTTTTCCCAAGATGCGCGTGCCCATGGTCGTTGGCGACCCGGCCATGAAACAGATGCTCGTCGAGGTGGCTCAATCCGATCAGAAATTCTTGGGCTTTCTGCTGCATCGTCCTAATGAAGAGGATTACGAACGGGATGAAAACCAGCCCATTCGCAGTACGGATCTGTACGATGTGGGCGTGATTGGCGAATTGCGCCAGGTGGCTCAACCCGCGCCGGAGATGCCGATTCATATCATGGCCAGCATGCTCGAACGATTCTGCGTGACCGGCTATATCCAGGAAGAACCTTACATGATCGCGCGGGTCGAATACCTGTACGAATCGGATATGTCCGCCAACGAAGAATTGAAAGCATACTCCATGGGCGTGATCAAGTGCATCAAAGAGCTGGTTCAGCTCGATCCTTTACACAAAGAAGAAATCAACCTGCTGCTGTCCCAGTCCAGCTTGGATCAACCGGGACGGCTAGCCGATTTCGCCGCGGCCATGACCTCCGCCAGCGGCGCCGAATTGCAGGAGATTCTGAAAACCACGGGCATCCCGTCCAGATTGCGCAAGGTGCTCGAGTTGCTGCACAAGGAGGTCAACATCTCCAAGCTGCAAGCCAAAATCAGCAAGCAGATCGAGGAGAAACTCTCGAAGCAGCAACGCCAGTTTTTCCTGCGCGAGCAATTGAAGCAAATCAAGAAGGAACTGGGCCTGGAGAAGGAAGGCAAGGAAACTGAGGTGGAGCGTTTCGAGGAACGCATCGCGCAATTGACCTTGAGCGACGAAGCGCGCGAACGGATCGAGGAAGAACTGGGCAAACTCAAGTTGATCGAGCAGGCCTCACCGGAATTCAACGTGACCCGGACCTATCTCGACTGGTTGACCATTCTGCCCTGGGGCATCTTTACCGAAGACGGCTATGACATTAAAAAGGCGGAAAAGATCCTGAACCAGGACCATTACGGCCTGGTCGACGTCAAGGACCGGATCCTGGAATTTCTGTCCGTGGGCATGATGAAAGGCAACATTGCGGGTACGATTTTGTGCTTTATCGGACCGCCGGGCGTGGGTAAAACCTCCATCGGCAAATCCATTGCGCGCAGTATCGGTCGTAATTTCTACCGCTTTTCGGTGGGCGGCATGCGCGATGAAGCCGAAATCAAGGGGCATCGCCGCACCTACATCGGCGCACTGCCCGGTAAATTCATCCAAGCCATCAAGACGTGCAAAAGCGCCAATCCCGTAATTATGATCGATGAGATTGATAAAATCGGCGCCAGTTACCACGGCGACCCGGCCAGTGCGTTGTTGGAAGTGCTGGACCCCGAACAGAACCGCGATTTCCTGGACCATTACCTGGACGTGCGCTTTGACTTGTCCAACGTGTTCTTCATCTGCACGGCCAACCAGATAGATACTATTCCGCGACCATTGCTGGACAGGATGGAGGTGATCAACATTGCCGGTTACATCCTGCAGGAGAAGCTGGAAATCGCCCGGGCTTTTCTGATGCCGCGCCAACTGGAAGCGCATGGGCTGAACAAGACACAACTGAGCGTCACCAACCGAGCGCTGACCGAGATCATCGAGGGGTATGCGCGCGAACCTGGCGTGCGCAACCTAGAAAAGCACCTCAAAAAGATCATCCGCAAATCGGTGAAGAAGATGGTCCAGGGTGAAGTCGACGAGGTAAAAATCGATAAGGCCGACGTGGATGCGCTGCTGGGCAAACGCCTGTTCAACGACGCCGATCTTTTCTGCAAGAGCGTACCCGGTGTAGTGCTTGGATTGGCCTGGACCAGCATGGGCGGAGATACGCTGCATATCGAGGCCACCAAGATCGCGACTGGTAAATCCGGCTTCAAGCAGACCGGTCAATTGGGCGATGTCATGGTGGAATCTTCCGAAATCGCCTATACGTTCATACAAGCCTTTATGAGCAAGCGCAAACAAGCGCGCGATTTCTTTCAACAACACCAGATCCATCTGCATGTGCCGGCCGGCGCAACACCCAAAGACGGCCCTTCCGCCGGCATTACCATGGCTTCTGCGCTTTATTCGCTGGCGCTGGATAAACCCATCAAAAAGGGTTTCGCCATGACCGGCGAACTATCGCTGACCGGCCTGGTCATGCCCATTGGCGGGGTCAAGGAAAAGACCATTGCAGCCAAACGGGCCAAGGTTAAGAGCCTGGTTTTCCCGGCTGAAAACCGCAAAGACTTCGATGAACTACCCGAACATGTGCGTAAGGGACTGACCGCTTATTTTGTCAACCGCTTCGAAGAAGTGATTAAAATCTGCTTTGAAAAATGAAGCCATGCTCAGGGAGATTTCAGACGTACGACAGATTCCCGGCCAACTTTTGCGCAGGCGACCCGCCTGTGGTATGAGCATGAGCCGGGCTTGCGGCAGCGACATCTCAAAGCGCGATATCGTCCGCGGTGCCTGAAATCCCATCTCTTCCAGTGCTGCGGTAGGCGCGTATGGCGGGTTGCACCTCGTAGCTCCCGCCGTTGATGTAGTCTTTGAGGATTAGTTGATGGTTCGTTTTTTCAGCGATTTCAAGCGCGAACAAATCGCTCAGGACCTTGGCATGGGTGGTGATGTCGATAAGTTTGACTGGCACGTGAAAGGCTTTTTGCAAAGTGCTCCAGACTTGCAGGTTGGCGGGAACCGGCGCGGCCAGGTAGCGTTGGTAATGGGATAAAAACAGGTCCAGGGATGGCGGTTTGGCCCGTGATCCCCGCAAGATGAGATCGCAGAAACGGTGTACTTCGCGACTGTAGGTACGCACTTTGACCAGCGAGGCAAACAGGGCTTCAACCGGCCTTTTCAGTCTGAAGTCGGGTGAAAGCGGATCTTGTTCGCCGCTGACGATGCCCATGATATCCAGGCGGTAAACAGCGGCGCTCATCAAGGCATGACCTTGGAGCGCTTTTTCCAGCGCTATCTCCTGCTCCGTCAACGGGCTGAATGGTTTTTCCAGTTCGCTTGCCGTGGCAGCATCGGCATGGGGCGAGATCAGCAACGCATGGGCCGATCTCGAAAGGGTCATATTCATATACAACCACAAACCTTTGTGATGCGTGTTGACGGCATAGGGCAAGGCCTTGCGCACAACCTGCTGCAACCCCACTAGAACACGGGCGCCGGCAAGGGGATCGCCTTCTTCGGCAAGCAGCAGCGCATAGGCTGCATGGAGATGGGTCAGACGTTCAAGCAAAGCGCTGCTCAATCGCGGTGTGCGGGGATCGTTGGTCAAGTCAATGATGCCAGGCACATTGCGCAAATCCATCAATGCCCTGATGGCCGAGGCGGCATTGGTCCAGGTACGGCGTATGAGATCGGCATGCATGAGGGGATAATGCGCAGCCTCCTGGGGTAGTGCGGGCCATTGTTCACTGGCGCACACCAACTCACTGCCTTCGACCAACGGCTTGTAGGATTTCATGCGCGACTTCTGTCCGGGTGCAATCAACCTTTCCCATGTCAAGGGTATATTGTGTTGCGCCGGGTCTCTTACAAACGCATAAAGCAGCAAGACATATCCCGCGAGCAGCGCAATCGCGGCAAATCTTCGCTGCATACCATTCCCGCGAAGATACTTATTAAGAAAAGCCGCCGCAACCAGATAAATCATGGCCAGGGTAAATCCCAGCGCTTGCAGGACTAGCATGGACCAACCGAACCAGAACACGGGCACCGCGGCAGTGCACCAGCCGAACGTTACCAGCAGGGGAATCGCCAGAACCCAACCGCAACACGATTGGATCGTCAAAGCTGTGTGCTGACGAGCAGGAGAATCGGCGGCTTCCGCGGTCGGGGACGGGCGGGCTCTGTCCCAATACAGGAAGGACAGCAGAACTGCCAGAAGCAAAGTATGCGCAATGCGCCAGAACCGCATCAAGCCATGACCATAGGCGCCCAACAAAAAAGCACCGTCAATGTACACACGGATAGCGAGCCAGACCGTCAAGGTCACCAAAAGGTGGTCGCTCAGGTGTCGCGTGAACAGCAAGCGGAGCCAGAAGAAGAGAAAAAGCAGACAGACACAGGCAAATGCCGCGGCGTGGTCAGGCAGGTTCTGCTGCCAGCAGGCCAGGGCAAACATCCAACCGTAGAGCGCAGGACAAGCCAGGTAGATCAAGGTTGCGAGCACTGGTAAAGGATTGGCTTGTCTGGCAGGCATGACTCAGTACTCCCGGTCCAGCAAACTGCGGTAACCCAGCCAGAGCGGGATAAAGCTGACCAAGCTCGAAATCACGAGCAGCCAGCAGAAAGTCAGCTTGATCCAACTGTTGAACGTCAGACGACCAATGGCTTGGGAATAGCGCATGTGAAAGAGGAAGCCGAACGGGAAAATGGCCAGCACCAGCATAACCAGGCAGACAATCAGATTCAAAGTGCCGCCGAAACTGGAAAAGATGGCGGCCGGGTTGCGTTGGTGCAGATCCATGAAAATCGCGCCCAGTCCCGTGGACACTCCCGATATGGCCAGGGCCATGGCGGAGACTACGCCCACGGTGACCATGGCCACCGATGGTTCGAGTTTCAGCATGCCGGCCGAGAACCAGGTCAGCGAAACGCTGATCAGGATCAGGCAGACCAGTGCTGAAAAAAACTTGGCCATATAGGCCCGGATCATGCCGCACGGCGACAAACCGATGACCCAGACCGACTGCCCCTCCAGGCTGAGCTGGGGATAGACAAAGCGGCAACCAAAAGCACACATGACTGCGGAAATGCTGAATACGTTCAGGAATCCGACCAGATTGCGCCAGAGCATGTCCCTTACATCATAGCGCAGGTTGCGCAGGTTAGAAAAATAGAAAGCCAGCAGGGCAAAAAAGATCAGGCCTTGTGACCATTGCGCCGGATCGCGAAAAAACACGCGAAGGTCTTTGGTGATGAGCGCCTTGGTTTGGCGCGGCAGGAAGTTGCAGACACTGTCGAGCCAATCGGAGAGAATCGGCTTCTGCTCCGGAGTCAAAATCGGGATACGAACCCGTTGCCAGGCCGTATAGAACTGGAGTTTGCCGATGACTTCCAAGATCAGCCCGATCATCAGCGTATTGCCCAGCAGCACGGCCCACATCATCATGCCGCGGCCCCAGCGGCCGCGCACCATATCCATGATCCCTTCCGAGACCCACCAACTGGGCCACAGGGGATACGAGGCCAGGCGCAGCCCGGGAACAAGGCGAGCCATGATAAACGTGTCCTCATCGGCGGCCTGGGCTACATCTCTGACTTGGAACAACATCCAGATAAACGCCAACATGGCCAGTACGACCAGCAACACGAGCATGTAGCGACCGCGCGGCAACCAACGTGTAAAGAGCAGGCAGATTAAAGTGCTGACACCCGCGCAAATGAGCAAAAACGGCACCGAGAACATGACCGTCCAGACCGCGAACAGCGGCGACAGCTTTTCGTGAATGGCATAGGCGCCTACAAAAGGGATGACAATGAAGAAAAAGGCCCATGACGAAAGCAGACCGGACTGGATGAATTTGTACAGCACGATTTCGCCAGGCGGTACGGGTGCGGACATCAGGTAATCCGTCTCTTTGGAACGGAACAAGCAGAAAAAGGAGGATGCCAGGCCCGAAACCACCAGCATGCAGCCGATGCCGCCGAAAAAGAGCGGAAACAACTGGTCGACCAGCAAGGTGCCGACACCGCCAAGCCGGCTGAGAAAATAGAAGCCTTCCTTAAAGAAAAAGAAAAGGCCGACGAACATGAAAACGGATACGCCGCTGATGAAATAAACTTTCAGCCGCGATTGACGCTCCGCCAAGCGGCGCAGGTTCATCAGCGTTAGAAACCCATTGGCCAACAGCAAGTGAAACGCGGTCATGCCGTTTCCTCACCGTTGGTTACATCCATGGTCAGCGTTCCGATCGATCCGCCTCCTTCCGCGGTCAGGTGCAGAAACACATCTTCAAGCCGTCCATTCCTCTTCAATTGCCTGGTCAACTCCTCGACCGTGCCCAGCGCCACCAATTTACCGTGGTTAATGATACCCACCCGGTCGGCCAGATCCTCGATCAAGGCCAGGATATGAGTGGTCATGAAAACGGTAGCGCCTTCGCGTGTTTTTTGATACAGCATATTTTTAATCAGCCGAATGCTGTGCGGATCGAGTCCGATAAAAGGCTCATCGACAAAAAACACACGTGGTTTATGGAGAAAGGTTACGGCATAGATGATCCGCTGGCGCAGGCCGTGGGACAGGTCCTTGATCAGCATATTGGCATGGGTGCGCAATCCGAACAGTTCAAGTGACTTGTCTTTTTCCTGCTTGATTCTCTCGTAGGGAACTTTGTACAGACCGCCGATAAAATCGTAAAATTCGGATACGCTGAGCAATTCGTAAACAAAGGGCGAGTCCGGAATATAGCCCAGGATCTCGTGCACGGCCTGGGGATTTTTCCGCACATCTATACCGTCAATGGTCAAGCTTCCGCTGGAGGGACGCAACAGGCCGCACAACATCTTGATGGTGGTTGTTTTGCCGGCTCCGTTAGGTCCGAGAAAGCAGAAAAATTCACCTGCGGGAACTTGCAGGCACAGATCGTCGACGGCTTTTTTGGCGCTGAACAGCTTGCTGACATGCTCAATGTTGATCATGACGCTCCTCTTCCTTGATGACCACGGCCTTGAACTGGCCCAAAATCGACATTAATTTCATTTGACTCTCCAACTCACCTTCAAGCAGTGCAATGTGGGTGGCGTCCACGGTGTGCTGGTTGAAGGTGGGGTCCATTTCCAGCCATTCGCCAACATACAGCGCGGGCCAGGCGTGGTAATATAAAGCGCCTTTCATATAGACGATGCCCACCATGATTTTGGCGGGGATGCCGACGGCACGGGCCAAGCCGACCGTCAAATAGGTGTGTTCATTGCAATCGCCCTCAAGATTGCGCAAGACATCGATCGCGGAAGGCAGATTGATGGCCGGGTTTTTCTTAACGTTGTGGTAGACCCAGTCACAGAGCAAGCGTGCTGCTTCACCGGCATCCTGACAGTCGCCCAGAATTTCCCTTGCACGGGAACGCATTTCTTCATGAGAAGATTGAATAAACATGGTGGCTTGCAGATCTGCGGTCAATTCCGGAGGATGTTCGCCAATCGCGATGGTCTGAGCAGGCCAGTCGATCATGCGGCTGAGGATCCGTACCTTGTTTGGTTCCCGTTGCTCGATCTTCTGGCGTTTGGTATCGAGCACCAGTTCATCGGTCAATCCGCGTCCCAGCAGGTCCAGGCGCAAGACCTTGCACTTTCGCGGATTGGGAATCTGCCCAATCAAGGGGATGGCGGAGATTTCGAGCATGTTCGGGCCGATCCGGGACTTAAAGCTGGCAAATGCTTCCAGCATTGTGCAGCTTTCCATCGTCCAGCCGAACGGCGTTTCCTGACGCAACAACCGGCCGCTGGCATCCAGCCAGGAACGCAACACGGCGCCTTCATATTCAGCCGTTATCAGTGTGGCTTCCTGGGATTTGCCGCTGATAGTGATCTCTTCCTTGTGTACGGCGTGCAGCAAAATATCGCTCATGGACATGGTCATAGGGTTGAACATTTTGATTCGGAATTTAGTGCCGGGGCGCAGCGTTTTCATATCGAATTCGGTCATGGCCCAATAGAAAATGCCCTCGTTGGGGATGCGCATGCGCATTTTTTCCTCGCCAGCCCGGGTTTTCAGCCTGATGGCAAACATTTCGCCCTCGTCACGCACGCCTTTGAGCGTCAACTCGGACTGCTTGGTAAAGGTGCTAAAGGAGAAATGGCGCAGCTTGTAGAAAGCATCGAGCGTAGCGTTCAGGGTCATCTTCATTTTGCTTTGCGCGCCGAACATGTTCATCGTCAGCATGGTCACGTTATCCAGCACATATTTGTCTGTTTCGTGATCCGTCAGGGTATCGAGGGTGGTATGGCTGTAGCCCATAGGCATGCCCATCATGGTGATTTTCATCCATGAATCGTTGATCAACGGCCCTTTGGGAAGTAATTTGTGATAACCTGGTGAAAGGACCGAGAAATAGCCGGGAAAGGCCTCGTAACGAATCAGCCAGGCCGTGGTCAGCAACCAGAAGCCAATAATCAAGAAGTAGGTTGTTTTTCGCATATCATAATACCGCTTACCGCTTCTAAACCCATCCACGTAATCTGACGCATTCAGCCACGCGGTGAATGGCGACCAGGTAGGCTGCGAGGCGCATATGAACATGCTTCTGCTTGCGCATGTTCAGTACATCCTGGAAGGCCTGGGTCATTTTGGCGTCCAATTGTTGGTGCACTTGCTCGCGCGTCCAATAATAATTGCAGGCGCCCTGCACTTGTTCGAAATAGCTGACCACAACGGCACCGGCATTGGCCAGGAAATCGGGAAGAATATGCAGGCCTTTGACGTGCAAAACACGATCGGCATTGGGTGTTGTGGAACTGGTCGCCAATTCGCAGATGATCCGGGCACGGATGCGTTCGGCATTGATCTCGGTGATGACATTTTCAACCGCGGCTGGGTAAAGGACATCCACGTCAAGTTCGAGCAGGTCCTCGTTGAAAATAGGTGTCGCGCCCGGGAATCCGGACACCTGCCCGGTTTCCCGTTTGTACTGGACCAACGCTTGCGGATCCAGCCCATTGGGATTGTATACGCCTCCTTTAGAATCCGAAACCGCCACCAGTTTGCCGCCGCCCAGGATCTCGGGATGGAGTAATGCCACGTTTTGCCCCGCATTGCCAAACCCCTGAATGGCAAAGGAGCCGGTGGGATCGACATCGAATGTACGGCAGGCTTCGCGCACAATGATTACGCCGCCGCGTGCCGTGGCATCGAGTCGACCTAGCGAACCGCCCAAACCCAACGGCTTCCCCGTGATCGCAGAGGGGTGGCGGCAACCGGTAATGGCCTCGAATTCATCGAGCATCCAGGCCATGACCTGGGGATTGGTATAGATTTCCGGGGAAGGCGAATCGCGGTGTTCACCCAGTTCACAGGCCATGACGCGCATCCAGGCGCGAGCTAAGCGCTCTTTTTCGATTGTGGAAAATTCCTTGGGATTGCAGGTGACGCCACCGCTACCGCCACCCAGCGGCAGATCGACCAGCGCGGTTTTCCAGGTCATGGTGGCGGCCAGGGCCCGGGCTGTATCCATGGTTTCGTCAGGATGCCAGCGATATCCGCTTTTATTGGGCCCGCGCGCATCGTTATATTGAACCTGGTAGCCATGGAAAACACGTATAGCGCCACTGTCCATCCGTATGGGTATGGTAAATTTGTATTCGCGCTGAGGCCAGCGCAGAAATTCCACCATGGCTGGTTCCAGCCCCAGAAATTCAGCAGCTTGATCAAAATACTCTTGAACCAGTTTGAAAGGATTCGGTTTATTCCGCATATGCTAATGAACTCCAGAGTAAAATCAATAAATCTGTACACGTTCGACAACGAACGTCAAAATTCGTTCGCCGGGTTGGAGATAATCAACCGTTATTTTTTCTTGCCGCGCCGTTTAGGATTGACCTGTTTTTGAATCTGCTCGGACAAATCTTCCGAAAGAAGGGCCAGCAATTTCAGCCGTTCCTCAGGCCCCAGCCCCTTGAGCCGCTCCTCAGGCCCCAGCCCCTTGAGCCGCTCCTCAGGCCCCAGCCCCTTGAGCCGCACTTCAAGATCAAGCCCTTTAATTCGATCTTCGGGTGCCAGTCCCTGCAAACGTTCATCAAGCGACAGATCTTTCAAACCTGTCAATGTCACTTCTCGGATAAAATCCTGTATCGTATAATCCATTTTAAGATCCTCGAATTTATATGCTAAATATAATTGATCGAGCACGCTACGGCAACTGGGTTTTGGATGGTAAAATCTGGCGCCAGCCAGGAATTTATCCTCGGCACCGCTAAACATGGCCAGAATCGCATTGCGCTCATCCACGGGTGTATCGCGCAACACGATGATGCGTGCTTCGTTGCTATAGGTTTTGACGCTAAAAACGCCCTTCTGTATTTCCCTGTGATCAAACCGGTTGAGAACCTGGCGCGGATGACGGGTGGTCAAGACATAAAGACGGATGTCTTTCGGACGCAAGTACTTGATGTTCAATTTCTTGTAATAAGCAATGTAGTAACCGATCAATTCGTCCATAGCAAACCGATTGAACGATTCATGTTGAGATTTATAGGTGATAAGATTGAAAGACCCCAGGTTGTCAAATCCATCGCAAATTCCACCCAATTTAGGGTTTTCTTTCTGCTGTACAACAATATAATCGATGCGCTGTTCCTTAATTGCCACATCGATGTCCATATCCACACGGAACCCACGCCTGCTGAAATAATAATCCAGCATGATGCCCAGCAACCGATGCCACCAATTTCTTCGCACCTTCGCATCGCTCATCCGACAGCATCTCCCTCATCCAGAAAACACAGCCCCGCCCGCACGCCTGGATCCGTGATTACACTCGCGGTTTGACCTGCTTCGTCGAGGTCGATCAGTTTGATGTAGGCTGCGTATTGGGCCAGGTCCGGGAACATAACCTCAAGATGGTTGGATGCCTGTTGGAAAAATGTACGGTTGAAACAGGATTTTGGATCGTCGGGGTAGACCGGCATATAAATGACGCCATCCTCAACCAGGTCCTGGAAAAAATGGGTGCCGTAAGACAGTTCCGGCAGTTCTCCGCTGGCATGCTGAGCCAATTCAACCAATACCGCGGCAGAATTGATGTCAGCATAACCCACATTGACGCCCAGATCAATGTTGCTGCTGCCCCAGCGCCCTGGCCCGATCATCAGCATACGGCTTTTTTCAATGCAGGGATGGCGGTTGATGGCGCCAACCACGCGGCCCAGCGAGGGCTTAATGGCTGGATCACGGATAGCGGCATAGCATGTCGGATCGATATACAGCACATAGCGGATCCCACTGACCTTGCCCCAGGACATGATCCGTTCCGCGCGGAACAGCATGCGCTCAGCCGAAAGTGCCGGCAGATCGACCGGACCCGCAGTGTTTGGAAACCAGAGCGGCCGACACTGGAGCAGGTTGATGCGCACTGTTTTGTCGTGTACCGGTTCAGCCGTGAACTCGATTTCCACTGGATGACCATAGGCCTTTTCCAAGTGCTTCAACAAGCAATCAATGGTTTCGACGATAGCTGTTCTACGCAAAAGGTTGTTCAAGGTCGGTACCAGTGCATCGGCGGTCATGTCGACATGCCGGCTGAAAGGATCGGTCAGGCAACCTTCCTTGATTTCGGAAACCAGCAAATGCAAGTGTGGAAAATTATCCTGGCGCAGCATGCGCGACACAGGCAGCGTGACCAGGCGATTATCCTCCAAGTCCAACAAATCCATGCCCCTTTGCGCATAGCGCGCAATGCCTTCGCCGATTTCCGGTCGCAACTGGGGATGGCTAATCGCCACCATACGCGGGTATTCTCCGCCAATACGGTCCACGGCACGCGTTCCCAGGCCAAGGACCAGTCGAATGATGCCGCGCGCCGGATCGATGCAGTCCGCCCAGACATACATGTTTTTTGAAAAGGCCACACCGGCAAGGCAAGGGAAAAAATAGCGGCGCAGTCGAAAGCCGGACACGCGCTGGACCAGTATGGCCATTTGTTCGTCGCGATCACCCAATCCGTGACGTTTGCGATAGGCCAGTGCATCCGGGTTGAGTGCGCTGGCATAGACCAGTTTTACCTGGCGCTCGAATTGATCCAGACGCTCTTCGGGTTCACCTTGGTTGGCCAGAAATTCGCTGCGATATTTGCCGGCAAATGCATTGCCAAAGCTGTCCTCCAGCAAACTGCTCGAGCGCACGATGATCGGCGCCTGGCCATAGTAGCTCAACATGTGCCGGAACTGCTCGCGGATATGTTCTGGGAAGCGGCCGGCCAGAAAACGCGTCTCTACTACTCGAAATTCCTCTCGCGTGATCTGCGAGGTGATGGTCATGCGCAAACGCAGACGGAAAAGGTCGTTCTGCACCAAGAACGTGAAAAAAACGTCAGACCCAATGTAGAAGGAATCGTGCCCTTCCAACTGGGCTGCCAGGTCCGGATCCTCGATGTTGGCCGCCAGGATGGCGCGCGCCACCAGCATACCGGTGGCCTTGCCGCCGATCCGGCCCGATCCGATCAAACGCTCGCGAATGGCCAAAAGTTCGTTGCGGCCAAGAAACTTCATGGCCAGTTCGTGCATTTGCGGATGCGAACCGAGCAGCATAATCGCCAACTCCCGCTCCAGTGCCGCGATCTCCTGCTGCAGTTCCGGCGGTGCTTCGCGCTGATGGTATTGTGACAGTTTACGATAGACGCTGTCCCAGGGAGCGATCGAACTGTCATCCTGGCGCAGAGGGTGGCTGTAGGCATGGGTCGAAAGCGCCGTGGCTTCGGCACTGTGCAGCACCGGCGTCCAGCACTCGCCATTCACGGCGTGCGGTAAAAACATGGTGGGCGAATAGCGATCCCAGACTTTGAGCGGATGCAGATACATGGCTTCGCCAATGTGAAACACATCGATCAGCAACTGCGTGGTTTCGCGAATGCTTGCCACAGTGCGTCCGGCATGCAACCCGCGTGTAAGGGCAAAATAAGCCACGGTGTCCAGTTCAAACAAGTAGGGGCAGGTGACAGAGAAAAAATTGGACAGCATTTCATCCGTAGCCCAGGTCACGGCCAGGTCCGACAGGTTGTCAAAAACATAAAAACATTCCCGTCCGTGATCCGTGATGATCCGGTGCAGTTCCGCGCTGAATGCATCGAATCCCGGCGCAGGATCCAACTCGATACGCTCTACATCCGGCCAGTCGGCCAGCACTGGCGGATGGGACGCAAAACGCAGGTAGACCACGCGGCGCCGTGCCTGCAAGGACTGACGGGCAAACGATGCGGCAAAAAACAGGTAATCTTCCAGGTGCTCGACTTTCCAGACCACGTTATCACCCAGACGGATGCCCTGCACCACCTCATCCAGGGCAGGCAAACCGCTGGCTACAGCATGCCGACTCATTCTCTGCATCCCTTCACGGCCAGAAGCTCATCCACGGTCATTATTCCTGTTCTGCATAGGGAATGGTGGTCATTAGGGTGAAATTGGGCTGGGTGACGTCCAGGCGCGAGTACTGGACCACGATGGTTTCATCGCTATGCAACGCAATGCCATACGGCACGTCACGAGGCACCACGACGCCACCGAGCTGCTCGGGTTTATGCATGCCCACATGCCGGTTGCTGCGCGCTTTGACCACGACCTTGATGTCCTCGATCGGTTCGCGATCCTCGAAATACAAATTCATCGAAATATGCGCATCGTTTTCGCCTACATTCAAAATACACACCGATTCATGGCCTTCCCACTTCTCACCCAATCCGCTGCTCGGCAAATACGCATCCGCTATATACCAGGATCTCGCTCCAGCTGTCTGCATGATTTTTACTCCTTTCTCACGCGTTGTAAGTAATCAGGACTGATTAAACAGGGCACAAAACATTCAAGTCAATAGGAAAAAACAGGGAAGAACGGGGCGCGAATAAAAAATCGAAAGCCCTTTCAGGCTGCTTCGTAAATCAGAGATGCACCCAGCGGAATGAAACCGGCCCCTTTGCTCCCTGTTCTCTGCACTCTCTCACCTGCATCTTATTTCTTTATATTCCGGTATTCAACGCCGCCATGCAAACCGATATGGCTAAGCAACTTTTCATCATGTTATCTTCTAATCAACGCAAAATTATCACGACCGCGGTTTGTTGAAATATTTTCTGGATGGATCGCTTCTGTTGTTCTAGGATGCCTCGCAGCTATGGTGTTTTCGGGGATTAATACTTTCTTGGGATTACACACATTATGCCTTCTTCCGGTAATTTGATTTTCGACAGTGAGTTGTTTGAGGAAAAACGTGCCTGGCTCAAATTGTTGGCCCGGCGCGTCGATGCACCCGACCTGGCGCTCGATGTACCGCGACCGTCGTGCGATTCCTCCGCCCGCACGCAGGTTGACGCTTCGCCCCGGCCGGATACGGTTGCTACGTTGCTCAAGCTGACCAACAGCGGCGATTTCCTGATCTATACCACCATGATGAGCGCGCTCAAGGTTTGCCTGTATCTCTATTCCGGCAAGCGCGTATGCTGCGTCGGCAGTCCGCCGCGCGGCTCCGATGCCGTGGCCAACGCGGTCACGATTCTCGACGAATTGTCGCCGGAAATGACCTTCAAGCAGATGCTGATGCAGGTGCGCCAGACGCTGCTCGATGCATACAGCCGCCAACGCTATCCGCTGAAGCGCCTGGTTCAGGACCTGGGCTTTGAAAACATGGATCATCGCTGTCCGCTCTTCGACCAGGTCATGACCATGGCCCCGTTGCACGGTCCTTTGCCTGAACTGCATAACGACCTGACCTGGCGGTTTCAGCGCACAACCTGGGGCTTGACCGGATCGCTGTCGTATCGGCCCGATCTGTATTCGCGCTCCGTCATGGAGCGTCTGGTCCGGCGCTTTATTCATATCGTTGATGTGTGTGCGGCGGATCCGAGCCGCCAAATCGACAGCTTGCGTTTTCCCGATGACGCAGAAGCGATGCTTTCAAGCCCGCAGTTCGAACCCGCCGGCAGCGAGACGCTGATCTCGCTGTTTGCCGGTCAGGCGGCGCAGACGCCCGATGCGCCGGCTCTGGTCGCCGGACAGCAAACCTGGACTTATGCTCAACTGAACCAGCGCGCCGAACAACTGGCCGCAAACCTCCGCACGCGCGGCATGGTTGCCGACACACCCGTGGGCATCTTTCTGGAGCGCGGCGCCGAAGCCATCGCCGCAATCCTGGCCGTGCTCAAGGCCGGCGGCGCCTACCTGCCGCTGGACACCGCCTGTCCCCCGGCGCGCATTGCCAGCATGCTGCGCGACGCAGGCGCTCCCTGCGTCATCACGGATGCAAAAAACGCCCCCGCGCTTCAGGGCCTGGAAACCGAGCTGGCGTTGATCAACGATCAAGCGCGTACGGACGGTCTTGAAAAAACGCGGACAAACACGACTTTTACTGTCCCTTCCCCCTCCCACTTGGCCTATATCATCTTCACCTCCGGCTCCACGGGTCGGCCCAAAGGCGTGCTGATCGAGCACCGCTCCGTGGTCAACTTGGTGCGGGCGCTGCATACACGCATCTATGCCGCTTACCCGGGACGCTTGCGCGTGGCTTTGCTGGCTTCGCTGGTTTTTGACGCTTCCGTGCAACAGATTTTCGCCGCGCTCCTGGGCGGGCACACCTTATATATAGTTGATGAAGAAACCAAACACGATGGCGCCGACCTGTGCCGCTTTCTGGTCGAGCATGATATCGATATCGCCGATTGTACGCCCAGCCTGCTCTCCATCATGGCCCGCGCCGAAAACATGGCCGACGTTCGCGGTCGGCTCAAGCACCTGCTCTGCGGCGGTGAAGCGTTGCGCAGCGATCTGGTCAAAACCGCATGGGGTACGTCAGAGCGGTCCATCATGCGCATCGCCAATCTCTATGGTCCAACTGAATGCTGCGTGGATGCCACTGCGTACGACGTGGATCCCGCGCACGATGGATGCGCCGATATCGTACCCACTGGCGCGCCTTTGCCCAATATGCAGGCGCTT
>CAZOLK010000071.1:0-21688 GCA_964580325.1 uncultured Verrucomicrobiota bacterium
GTCAGGCACCAGGCGTCGCGTTCACGGTAGCCGCCGCTGACGCGGGTGAATGCATTCCCGGGAATCGAGATCGCCACGCGTTCGGCCCGGACCGCGGAGCCGGCCGGGAGCGCGCAAAACCCGAGCAATGCCAAACAAACCTTGAGTAATGTCTTGCCAATCATTACCGATAGATATAAAAAAACAACGACAAGTGCAGTAATAAATCGAAATGAAATAGCGACAGACGAAAAGAAGACGGGAGCACCTCGTGAAAAAGGTAATCAATCATCTGATACAATTGCAGGAGTTGATGGAGGCGCGCGCCCAGCAGGAAAGCTCGGGCCAGACCACACGGCTTACTCAACTGAACGACTCGATCAAAAGCATGCTGAAAGAATTGCCCGATGACCTGCAAGTCAAATTTGAAAAAATCCGTAAGAAATCCCATGTGGCCATTGCGCCTGTGCATAACAGCGCCTGCTCGGCCTGCGGCATGGCGCTGCCGGTGAGCGTGGTGCAAATGATCAAAGCCCAGGATCAGATCACCCAATGCCCCGCATGTGCGCGGATCCTGTTTTTTCCTGTGGGTTCTTTACCCAAGCATGTCGGCCAGCGTGGCAAGCGCCGATTGGAACCGGTCAAGGTGGGGATTGCCCGTTTTTCGGCGCAATCGCTGATGACCGTCTCACTGAAAGCGCCTACTCGCGACGAAGTGCTCGCCGCTATGTGTTGTAAAATGAACGAGGCCGGCTTCATTGATGACGCCGAAAAGTTGATTGAAGCAGTGCTGCGGCGCGAGGCCATTGCCAGCACGGTCGTCGATCACGGTCTGGCCTTTCCCCATGTTCGCGGCGTAGAAGGTGGCGGCCTGACCATGGCGTGCGGCATCCATAAGAAAGGCGTCCGTTTCGACGATACTTCGCGCTATTTGACGCGCATCATTTTCCTGATGGTGATCCCGACCGCGGCTAGCGCGTTTTACCTCAAGCTGGTGGCCGGCCTTAGCCAGGCTTTCCTGTCCGCGGACAGCCGTAAGAAATTGCTCGAATGCAAGACCGATGCCGAAATGTGGAAAACGCTAGAACGGCTTACGCGTAAGACCGTGCTGTAATTTTTATTTATCGGTATCTTCCAGGAACAGCGGCTTGATATGGCGTTCGAAGATGTTGTGCGTTACATGTTGGGCAATGACGTCCTGGTTCTGTTCCAGGGCATCGGTGAAACGTTGCCCCATTTCCGCGGCTATCTTATATCCCACATGCAGCAGTTGGCGCAGGTTCGGGTTGAATGCTCCTGAGTTGGGATCGTGGGTCAGGGCGGCGGCCAAGGCTTTACCCGGCCATTGGTTCACTTCATCCGGTAGGGGCAGGGCGCTCTCGTCGATGTCGATCACGGCCGCGTAAGGCTCGCAGCATTCCCGGCACCGTTCAAAGGCGGTCGCGTAAATCTCGCGCGCCACAGCCAGGCCTTCGCCTTCCGCGGCAGCCAGTCCGATCACTTCCTCCAGCCAGGTGGTGCCCGCGGTTTTGACATGGACACCCACGCTATGGGCATGGATGGTTTCGCGGATGATGCTGTAGAGCGAAAACTTGTCGCTGCCCGAGTGTATGCTCAGTTTCAGGTTTTCCGGCAGGTTAAACACTGAGATCGCGTAGCGGATCACGCACACATCCTGCTCGAACTCGACGCGGAACTGGTCCGGGTCGCCCACGTAGTCAACACCTTTGATGAAGCGGCCGGTGAATTTGGGCGCAATGGTCTGCACCGGCACCTGTTCATCGGACAGGGCGGCCAAGATAAAGAGCAGTTCCATGGGCGTCTGCGAGGTTTCCGTTTCGTCCATGGATACTTCGGTCACGAACGCGCCGGCGCCGATGCGGCGTGCGATGCGTTGGTAAAGGTGCGCGGCTTGGCGCACGGCGTGCAAGTAGTGGCGGGCGATCTTGCGGATCGCGTTTTCGGTGATGTCGAACGGCTGTTCCACGCCGGGAACGATCAGTGAGCCGATCATGCCGCGATGGCGTTCGATAAAGGCGTCGATTTCGTTGTCTTCGCAGGGTTGGCCAATGTAGTCCGCAACGTCCAGCGTGAAAAAATTGCAGTAATCGAGGAAGAACTCCACGTTTTCCAGGTTGATGTGATCGGCGTCCACATAATAGGGGCCGTTCCAGCCGCACGCTTTGACAGCCCGATCTGCTTCGAGCAGCACATCGCTGGGCGCGGAATGGATGATTCTGTGCTCACGATGGGATTTATTCCAGACCGGCGCAATATCCACGCCAGCCTTACGCGCTTTAATAAACGCCTGCAATTGCGCCTGTCCCTGATGGGCGAACCGGTCGCCTACGCCAAACGAAAATTTTTCCAGTTTCATGTGTTCAAGATCTCCTGCAATTCTGTGACAAAGGTGTCGATTTCGCTCTTGGTCGTATCCCAGGAGCACATCAGCCGGGCAACGCCCACGCCGATAAAGGTGTAGAAGCGCCAGCCCCTGGCGTGCATGGCTTCGATAGCCTGTTCCGGTATGGTCACGAACACGGCATTGGCCTGGCGCGGAAACATGATCTGGATCTCGGGAAGTTCGCGCAAACGCTCTTCCAGCAATTTGGCGCATGCATTGGCATGGGCCGCGTGCCGCAGCCAGGCATCGTCTTTGAGTATGCCGACCCAGGGCGCGGTCAGAAAACGCATCTTGGATGCCAGTTGTCCGGCCTGCTTGCAGCGAAAGGCGAATTCCGCCGCCTGATCACTGCTGAAGAACACCACGGCCTCGCCGCCAGGCAAGCCGTTCTTGGTGCCGCCGAAACAGAGCACGTCAACGCCGCACTGCCAGGTGATCTCTTTGGGCGTCAGCCCCAGGGCGGCCACGGCATTGGCAAAACGTGCGCCATCCATATGTATTTTCAAATCGTATTTCTTGGCCACTTTATAAACCTGCAGCAATTCCGAAGGCGTATAGACCGTGCCCAGTTCGGTGGACTGGGTCAGGCTGACCACCCTGGGCTTGGGGTAATGGATATCGGTGCGGAGGGTGACCAAGCGCTCAATGCCGGCCGGATCGAGTTTGCCGTCGGCGCCCTTGCAGGTGAGTAGTTTGGCGCCGTTGGAAAAAAACTCGGGCGCACCACATTCGTCGGTCTCGATGTGGCCGGTTTCCTGGCAGATCACGCTGTGGTAGGAATGGCACATGGACGCCAGGGCCAGCGAGTTGGCGGCCGTCCCGTTAAAGACAAAGAACACCTCACACTCGGTTTCAAACAGATCGCGGAACATATTGCAGGCCTGAGCCGTCCACTGATCCTCGCCGTAGGGGATGTCGTGCCCCATGTTGGCTTTATTCAGATACTCCATGGCTTCCGGGCAAATACCCGAATAATTGTCGCTGGCAAATTGCCGTATCTTCTGCTCCATCATATCTCCTGTACCTGGTTGTTATCGGATCAAGCATAGACGCAAAAGGAGTTGGATGACAAGCAATTTCAGTGGGGGGGTGCAATATGAAAAAGTGAAAACTATGCGGCCATGGGAAAGCATTCCAGCTCGTTATATACAAAGTTGTTATGCCTATAACCTGAAAGATTTAAATAAGCTTGCCTAAGCTTCCCCGTCACAACAATCGTGCGAAGGAAAATTATTTAATCCGCGTTTCCCGGATTTCCAGAACATGCCGGGACTTTTGATCATCAGGTCTTTCCCATGATCATCATTGATGGGTACAACATAAACAAGTGGGCCACAGGTATTGAACATCCAATATTGAACGTTCAACTTCCAACAAACGGCTTCTAACCAAGAACATTCGGTGAACGATTACAGAAGCTCGGTCCTGTGAACGGTTACCTTAAATCTAAATTTTACTTTTTATATTGCATCCTTTCAGTGGCGAGTGGTGCAAGGCGGTTGGCAAATTCTGAAATCCTACCCCCCGGCAGCTTACTCCCTCCCTCTGCTTGACAGCGTGACAGGAATGGGCATAATCGAACGGAATGAATCTTGGAGAAACGAAAATTGAGCAATGGATCGCGCGCGATTTACAAGCGTTCGCACGCGTCAGCGCTTCGGATCGCGATGCGCTGATGTCCATGCGCCGGGCCGGGCTGTTGATGGCCTCATATATCAAGCAGGTCTTGATGGCGTCCCTGCCGCGTGGCCGGATCCTGGCTGAGGTGGATTTGACCTTGCGCCAGGAAATCGCCCTGCTCAGCGCGCTGGATCTGCTGGATGAGACCGTCATTCATTGCTTGAACGGGTTGGAGGATTTGAGCCATACCATGCACCAGGATTTGACCGATGATTTGCTGCCGGTGAAGATCGGTTCTTTGCGCGATATCCTGCAGAAATCGTTTTCCGAATTCGCGCAACCCTACCGTAACCTGCAGAACAGGATGCTCTGGATGCTGCTGTGCGGCATTTTCCGGATCCTGAATCCGGGCGGCGAGGACGTCGACTAAACACAACAATACTATGGGAACCTGAACCGATGAGTACGGAAGCTCAAATCATTGCCGTGGGCGGCGGTAAGGGTGGGGTGGGCAAGAGTTCCATTGCCGCCAATCTCGCCGTGGCCTTTGCCGGTATGGGACATCGAACGGTCATCGTCGATCTGGATCTGGGCGGCGCCAACTTGCACACTCTGTTCGGGATACGCGTCACCGACCGCGGCATCGGCGACTACCTGTTCAAACCTAAAAGCAAAGACCTGGCCACCTATGCATTGCCCACAGGCATCGAAAACCTGGGTCTTATCCCGGGCAATGGTTTCATTCCCGGCATCGCCAACATCGAGCACAGCAAAAAGGCTAAGATCATCCGCGCCCTGGGCAATTTGGACGCCGATTATATCCTGTTGGATCTGGGCGCCGGTACCAGTTACAACGTCATTGATTTCTTTTCCATCACCCGCGCCGGCATTGTCGTGACCCTGCCTGAACCGACCGCTATCCTGAACGCTTACGAGTTTCTCAAAAACGTGCATTTTCGTATGATCCAGAATGCGTTCAAGTACCGGACCAATGCGGCCAACGCGCTCAAGGAATATAAAATAACGGAAAAACAGGACCAGGGCGGTTCCGTGGCCGCGTTGCTTGCACGGTTGTGCGAGGACGATCCCGAGGCTGCCGAGGAGCTGGCTGCGATTTGCGCTGATTTCAAACCTGCGCTTATCTTGAATATGAACCGCGGCCCGCATCTTCCCATGGCGCGCAGCATCCAGGATATTTGCCGCAACTACCTCAGCATCGAGGTGGCCTATCTCGGTGCCGTGACCTATGACGAGGCTATGCGCAAATCGCTGCTTGCCATGCGCCCCGTGCTAATGTCCGAGCCCAAAGCCGAGTCTGCGCGTTGTCTGCGAGCCATCGCGCACAAATGCGAAAACGTGCAGTGGCTTTCCTCAAGCGCGGAAGAGGCGATCCTGGACGAAGCGGCTCGGGAAGATGACGCGGGGGAGGACGGCGCCGATCAATCCCAAGACGAGCAACCTCCTCCTGTACCGCTGTCCATCGATGGGCGCGACGAGATGGAGTTGTCTTCGCTGGTCGGTAATTTTTTTGCGCTGAGCCATTCGGAACTGAAAGCCAGGACTCCCGCAGTCAAACCGGTTGAACCGAAACCTGACCAGACCGAAGCGACTCGACCGGAGGAAGCGGACTCCTCCCATGAACCGGCGGATGCAAAAACGCCGGCCGAGTCGCCCGACTGTACGGTCTTTGCGGACGAGCTGCTCGATGCAACGCCGGCCGGGCATATCGATTTTTTTGATACCCTGGACAACCTGAAAATAGGCGCACGCATCAACGAGGAGATCCGCACGCCGCAATTCATCGCCATTGGCGTGGACGAGGAAGAACTGGAAGTGGAAGCACCGTCGCGCTGGGCCCTTCTTTTTCGCAAATCGATCCACCGTGAGCAGAGCGAACTGATTGACCTGGTCAACGAGATCCTGCAAGTGCCCATGGCCAATAACATCAAGGCCTATATCCGCTCCCTGGCCCAACGCGCACCCGCGGTCGATATAGTTGGCCGGGCCTGGCAGCAGATTGGGCTGCAGATGGTCCATTCGCTGCACGCCAATGAAGCGCCGCTTGCGTTCGCGGCCTCCCTGCCCGTGCTGACCGGCGATATCGCGGCGCAGAACAATTACGCAGCCAGCCTGATCGCCGCCAACAAGTTGATCAAACCAGCCCAGGAACCGTTGCACAAAATCTGCGAACAGGAACCGGATGAAGCCGCGCCTTATTTCAACATGGGCCTGGTCGCTTATTATGAGGAGCACCATGCCATGGCCGCCGAGTGGTTTGCCGCGGCGCGCGAAAAAGAGGCGCAACCCCTGTTTGCCTGGTTCATGCAGGCCTATTGTCTGTACCTGGCCCGCGATTTCCACGAGGCTGCGGCTGAGTTTGAAGCGATCGCCCGTGAAAATCCTTATGTGTTCGAGACCGTATTCAACAGCGGCCTGGCTCAACTACAGTCGGGGCGCTACGCCCAAGCGATCAACCATTTCAGCGCTGTGTTGGACCTGGCGCCCGAGGACGCCGAAGCCTATGCCTGCCGCGGCTGGGCCCATTGGAACGCGGAAAACGGAGAAGATGCGCTGCGCGATTTCACGCACGCCATTGATATTGAGCTGGAGAATCTGACCTTCCGTACCGCACGCGGTCTGATCAGCTTCAAGATGGGCAAGTTCGACATCGCCATCGGCGACATCCAGATCATCACCAAGCTCGTGCCCCACAACCAGGAATTCCAATTCCTGCGTGCGGAAATCAGAAAGATGATCCACGGTCCCGAAAAGCCGTCGAATCGGCGGGAATCGTCAACATTCCCTCCGATTTGATGCTGGTATTTGAGTCTAAATCGAGTCCAGCCGCTGTTCCAGACCGACCAGTTTGGTGATGCGGATGCCGAAGTTTTCATTGACCACGACAATGTCGCCTTGACCGATCAGTTTGCCGTTGACGATGATGTCGGCGGGTTGACCGGCTACGCGATCCAGCTCGATGATCGATCCTGAGCCGAGGCGCAGGATATCTTGGACCGTCACCATGGTGCTGCCGACTTCCACGTGCACATCGACCGGGATATCCAGAATCATTTTCAGGTTGATGTCCCTGGCCGCTGGGTCATGCGACAGCTCTTCCAGGGTCTCTTCCGCTGAGGGCAGTTCGACCGGACGAACCTTGACCGGTTGTGTGATCGGGGGGGGCGCCATGCCGCGCGCCATTTCTTCCAGAGACAGTTCTTGCTTTGGCGCCTTGGCTTCACCTTCCGCTTTTTGCGCATTGTCGCCCGATGTCCCGGCAGCATCTTTTTCGCTTTCCGCCTTTTTCAATTCCGCTTCAAAGGCGGCTTGAATTTCCTCTTCCGACATTTCTTCTTCGGAGGCTTCATCCTTGTCCTCGCCATCCTTTTTGGTGCCTTCTTTCTTCTCCAGCTCCGCAGCGAATGCGGCCTGGATCTCTTCCTCGCTCATGTTGTCGGCGTCATCGCTGCCGTTGGCCGTGACATCTTCACTCATAGCACTTTCCAGCCTCCTGGTTCATCGTCGGTTCCGATCCCTATGCTTTTCCTGTTTTGTTTTTTGACGAAGCTTGGTTTGTTTCCTTTTCGCGGATGCGCTCCAGCAATTTGACCGCCACCTTGTCACGTTGTTTCTGCAATGCGGCATGAAAACACTGGCGTTTGCCGATATATACATCGACCGGAACGTCGAAACGTTTATTCAGGCAGAGCACGTCGCCAGGCTTGAGTTTGCCCAACTGCGAGGTCAGAATCGAGCAGCGTCCGACTTCCGCACGCAGCTCGATCGGCACTTTGCGCATGGCCTGCAGGGTGGCGATCTGGTTGGTCGCGACGTCTTCTTTTTTGCGTCCGCCGGTGACACGCGTGGTCAAAATATCGAGCACGGGTAAAATGGTCTCGATCGGGTAGCAGATGTTCATGGCTCCGGTTTTTTCGTTCAAACGCAGGTCCATGGTGGTGCTCAGCACAGAGGAATCGGCTGAGACGACACGCACGTATTCGGGATTGTATTCGATCACGGTGCATTCGAACTTGACATTGACCGTATTGGACCAGGCATTGGTCAGTTCGCCTGCGACAATATCGACCAGCGGTCCGGCGATCGAAGCTTCGATCGCGGTCAACTCGCGCGGCTCGGGCGCTGTGCCGGAATCGCCGCCCAGCAGAATGTTGATGACCATCAACACGATACTCATATCCATCTCGATGACCAGCTCGCCCATGACTGGTGCGCCGCTGAGGACCATGATGAACGTGGGGCTCATCAGTGAAAGCACGAATTCGTTGTAGGTCAGGTAATCGAGCGAGATGGGCTTGATTTCGAGCGGCGCCTTGAGGTTTGTCAGCATGCTGCTCTGCACGCCTTTGGCAAACGTCTCGTGAATGAACTGTAGGCTGCGGTTCTGGTCGCCGGACATGAGCTGGGGTTTGCGGAAGTTATAGGTGACGACCTTGACCTGTTCGACCTTCCTGGCATCAGGCGCCTGTTCTTCCTCGCCCAGCTCCCCGGTTTTGACGGCGGCAAGCAAAGCATCAACTTCATCTTGCGATAACGTGCTGTCCATATCCGTCCTTTGCGTTCGCGTTCATGTCAACGTTTACTGTTGCCCGGCGTAACTTGCCGGCGTCATTTGGAGATGATGAAATCGTTCAGGTAGACGTCAAGCACAGCGCCGGCCATGCGATCTTTCATCAGGTTGTTGACGCTGTCTTTGATCCGTGTCTTCAATATTTCACGACCGTTCGGCCCTTCGAGCTGGGTGAAGTCGATGTCGCCGGCCACGCCGGAGATGTTGTCCTCAACCTTGGGCTTGAATTTCTTCATTTCGTCATGCATCTTCTGCGTATCGCAGACCAGGATCGGCTTGAATTGCAGAATGCCCGACCAACGTGTGCCTTTTACATTCACTTTGATATCTGTTTCAAATTCGAACAGGATCGGCACCTTTTCAGTGCCGTCCGGCGCCTCAACTTTGGGTGGGCGCATGACCATCATGCCCACCGCGAACATGACGCCGGCGCCCACCAAGGTCATCGCAATACCGGTGATCAAGACCGGCAGAATGCTGGGTTTTGGAGGGCCGCCGCCTTCTTCGGCCTGTTGTTCGGTCTGTTCCATTTCTTCAGCTTCAGCCATGTTCAAGCTCCTTCTTTGTGTTGCCCTATTTTCATAAATTTAGCTTCTTCTTTTTTAATGACAAAAATCACGCATTCTTTAACCCCGGAATCGATAAAATCCAGGTAACGCTTACTGGCATAGCCTACGGCTGTCAACCGGTCGCGCGCCACTAGGCAAACATCGGACAGGTAACGCGAGACCACGGCGGCCCGGCGTGTAGCCAACACGGTATTATTGCCTTTTTCATTATCCAGTAAAGCATAAATGGAAATCAATAAATCCGTGCGATTATAAAACAAACCGGCGATGCGACTCAAGTAACTCTTGTTGGCATTGCTGAGCATGGAACTGCCCGGTAGGAAAACAAGCGGCGTCATGAGATAGATGGTGACCGAATCCTCCTGCATATCGATTTTGAGGATGGAACTGCTGGACAGGCCTTCTTTCCAGAGCATGCCCTTGAGGTAACCGATGAATTCGCCTTCCTTGGTCTCAAAGCGATAATTCATGAACCCTGATTTTTGCTTGTCGTAGTTACGCCAATAGGGAAACAGACCAAAGCCGCCGCGCGTGCCGAACTGGTTGCGGATTTCACCCAGGCCTTCGCGGAATTCGGCCACACGCTGCTTGCCCATGGTCAGCATGGTGACGAAAAACGCAAGCATGATGCACCATAACGCCGCGTACATCACAAAGTAGGCCGGTGCCTGCTCTTCTTTCGGTTTTTCGATTTCCGCCATAAGTTCTGACAGGATCGCTACTGATCCCACTTCTCCTTGACAATGGTCTCTTCCACCGTGAGTTCGTTTAATTTGTGCAATCCGACCAGCAGAATTTCGACCCGTTCGGTGAATTGCCGCTCCTCTTCGCTGAGTTCCACGCGTTCGAGGTTCAGGCTGGTGACCTTGATGCACAGACTGAATCGGTTGGTCTGCAAGCGCGCTTTGTGCGCCATGGTTTGCATAACGGCCCTGGCCCTTTCGCCGCAAAGCCCCCAGGGCGTATGCACGGCCGGGCAGTCAACCTGCGTATCGATGGGGACGATGCCGACGATGCGAATTTCATTGTCCAGCACAGCGGCAAGGTCGGCCAGCGGATAGAGCACTTCTTCGCGGCCTTCGTAATAATCGCATGTGCCCGGTTCAAACAGCGAGTTGGCCTTGACCACCATGGTCAGACCGGCTTTGAGCATTTCCAGATAAAATTCCACGTTGTCGTGCATCAGGGTTTTGCGCGTGTGGTGGCGCTGGAACACTTTGGCGTGCTGGGAGATTTTGGACAATTGCTCCAATGCGACCCGGATTTCGTCCTGGGGCGTGCCCATGACGCTGTCCATGTCGCCCTGGTCAGCGGTACCCGTACCCTCGACCTTTTCTTCGATCAGCGAAAAACCGCCCTTGAGCGCGCCCATCATACTGGACAGCTTGTGCTCCTCGAAATCGGACATGGCGATCAGCATGACGAAAAACGTAACCAGCAGTGACATGGCGTCCCCGAAAGTGAGCATCCATAAGGGACAGCCCGGCTCATCCGGTGGTTCGGGTTTATCGGCCATTTACTTGCCCTCTGTCTGACTCTTGAGGTTGGGTGGCAGGTAGCTGCGCAGTTTTTCCTCGACAATGCGGGGACTGTTGCCTTCCTGAATGGCGATCACTCCGACGATCACCATGTTTTTGAGGGAAACTTCCTCGGCGGATTTCTGTTCGAGTTTGCCCGCGATGGGCAGGGCGATCATGTTGGCCACCATAGCGCCGTACAACGTCGTCAGCAAAGCCACGGCCATACCTGCGCCTAATTGGGAGGGGTCGGACATGTTCTGCAGCATGGCCACCAGGCCGATCAGTGTGCCGATCATGCCGAACGCCGGCGCATAGGTGCCCAGCGCTTTGAATATGCCCGCTCCGTTTATATGACGCTGCATCATGGAGCCGATGTCTTCGTCCATCACCGCACGGATGATTTCGGTGGCATTGCCGTCGACAGCCATCTGAAAACCCTTTTTCATGAACAAGTCGGTCATTTTTTCAATGTCGTCTTCCAGCGCCAGCAGCCCGTCGCGCCGGGCACGGGCCGCCATGTCTGACATTTTGCTGAACAGCGCCAGGAAATCGACATCCGAAGCTTTTAAGGCCTTGCCCATGAATTTGCCAATCGCCAGCACCGTGGGCAGAGGATAATGGATCATGGCCGCCGCGATGGCGCCGCCCACCGTAATCAGCAGTGAGGGGATGTTGATGTAGACAATGGGGCTGCCCCCCATGACAATGGCCGCGAATACCAGAACCCAGGCAATGATCAAGCCAACTAATGTACCAATATCCAAAGTATGCTACTCCTGTTCTTAGTTTTCTTTCATGGGTTCGGCCTTTTCCTGCTCGTTCGGTTCGATTTGCTCCGGAAGCCCCGACTGAACAGCCGGTCGCATCGGCGTATGGCACTGCCTGCGATATGCAATATAACGATCCACAATCTCACGCGCCGTCTCTTTCACATAAAAACGGCGCCCATTGGTCAACACAATTTGCGTTTCGGGATTTTCTTCAACCAACTCGATCCACTCTGGGTTGATGAAGAACCTTCGATCCCTTAAGTCGGTTATCGCGATCATGTTCTGCGTCCGCTTAACATACCCTTAAGGATACTGGAACCGCACGCGAAAGTCAACTCATAGTCCGGCGCGATCCCGTCAGCTTATGGTTTAGCGCTTGAGCATCAGAATTTCGTTGAGCATTTCGTCGGACGTGGTAATCGACCGTGAATTGGCTTGGAATCCGCGCTGGGTAATGATCATTTCCGTGAATTCGTTGGCCAGGTTGACGTTTGAATTCTCCAGGTAACCCTGGTACAGATCGCCGCGACCGCCAACGCCTGGCGCCGCGAATTGGGCGATGCCGGAAGCTGCGTCAACTTGCTCGAACAGGTTGTTGCCTGCGCTGGCCAGCCCGTTGTTGTTGGCGAACGTGGCCAACAGCAACTGGTTGTTGCCGGCAACCAGCGCCACGTCGGTGGTGATGGTGCCGTCCGAGGCAATGGCAAAGCTGGTTGTGGTGGGATCCAGTTGGATGATGGTGCCCGCGCCGTCGGTCATGCTCAATCCGCTGGAGTTCTGCAGTTCCAGGTTGCCGGCCGCGTTCATCACGAACGTGAAGTCGCCGGCGCGGGTGTAAAAATTGTCGCCGCCCTGAGTCTGCACCTGGAAAAAGCCGTCGCCGGCAATGGCCAGGTTGGTCGATCGTCCGGTTTCCGTGAGTACGCCGTCCGCGAAATCGCGGCTGATCGCGCCCATCTGGACGCCTAGTCCGATCTGCTGGCCCTGGGTCAAGACTTGGGGCCGGCGAATGGTGGTGACCAACTGTTCCTTGAACGAGACATCGTTCTGTTTGAAACCAACCGTATTGACGTTGGCTATGTCGTTGCCGATCACGTCCATCCGCGTCTGATGGGTCCGTAATCCCGATACGCCACTCCACATACTTCTAAGCATAGTTCCATCTCCTGTCTTCTACTTTACTTCCATGTAAAGGTTTCACGTTTACGCTTCCTCAACCACGTACGGCTTGTCTGGACCGATGCTGCTCGGTGCTTCATCTTCCGGCGCCGTGATATGCACGATGTTGGATACCGGATATTCGTTTTCGCCCACCAGGATCGACAACGCGCCGTCGCGAAAGAAAACACGGTCGATCTTACCCACCACCATGGTCCCGTCAGCCAGTTTGGCGTCGATCTCCTGACCTTTGAGCATTAGGCCCATGAGCAAGTTCACGTCCTGGCGGTACTCTTCGAATTGGGTGTTCAGGTTTTGCATCTGTTCCAATGCGCTGAACTGGGCCAGTTGCGCGATCATCTCTTTGTTATCCACCGGGTCCAGGGGGTCCTGGTTCTGCATTTCCGTTATCAGCATGCGCAGAAATTCGTCTTTGCCCAGTTCGCCGCCGGCCTGGCCGGTGGCCACGGGTTGCTCTTCGATCAGGCTTTTATTTTCCGCCTTTTCGCTGTGAGCGGTGTAGCCCATGGGCTGCAATTCCCGCGTTTCGCCCATTTCTGGTCCGTTGACCGCTGTTCCCGATACTATCTCCGACATATTCATCGTATCCGTTCCTTCCTGCAATAAAGCATGTTATGCCACCAGCCAGATCCCGTCTTCGCGGCCCGGGCGTTGCATCGGCGCGGGTTGCGCGGCTTCCGTTTCTTCCGCGGTCGTCGCGGAACCCGCTCTGCCGATGCTGCTGGTTCCCTGGTTGTGCTGCTTGCTGAATCGGCGTGGATCGGCACGCTGATCCAAGAAATCGGTATCAGCGCCGTCCGAAGACGTGGAGACACTGAATTGACTCAATTTAAAACCGTGGTCTTCCAGCATGCCGCGAATGCCGGATTCGTGGTGCTGCAGCAGGTCGCGCACAGCACCGTTCTGTGCCTGCAACTGGATGGTCACGCCATCGCTTTCGTCACCGTAACAGCTCAGCACCACGCGCCCCAGCCGTTCCGGGATCAGCGTTATGCGCATCTCACGGCCGCCATCCTTGAGCAGGCTCAGCAAGTGCTCGTCAAACTTGCGCACCATGTCCTGCCAGTGCTCGATCTTTTCCATAACCTCGCGCGCCGCGTGTTCAATGGCGGCATTGGAACGTGCCTGTGACGTGGCTTCCACTGAACGCGCTTCCTGTAGGGTCGGTTCCAGATGGGCCTGGAAATCGGGTATGCCGGACGATGTTTGGCGTCGACCGCCTGTTTGCGATGCCGTAACCTGGACCCTGTCGGTCTGCGCCGTGAATTCGCGCTGAAAAGCCTGTTCGTCCTGCTCTGAGGTCTGCTGGTCGCTGCCTGTTGAGGACGATTCCTCACGCGCCGCTGTTTCCTGCTCGCCGGTTTCAGCGGCAATGGGTCGGTTGTCCGCGGTTTGCACTCGAGGCACTTCTTGCGCTACAGGTGGCTCAGCCGTTTCGGCGATTTCTTTGATCGTCGCTGTCTGCCTTATTGCCGGTCCGACCAGCTTGTTCGCGGCCCATGCATCCGCTGTTTCCATGGCCGCGTCCGCGCGGATGCGCGGTTGGGGTTTGGCGGCTTGATTTATGACCGTGGGTTTGGTTTCATGCTGCGCCTGATGTTGCGACTCAGGTTTCTTTTCCGAAGATTGTACCCGTTCGATCTCAACGGAGAGCGCTTCTGCCGGGATTTCATCCCGTTGCACCGGTGCCGGCTTGTTGGCGGAGCTGGTTGCTTCCATGTTTGAATCGGGTTTAACGGTTATCCGGGCCGCGTTCTCCCCAGCAACCTGTTCGCTGTTTGCGGACCAGGTTTGCCCGTTGGCGGTCTGTTCCTGTATGACCGGTTTGTCCACGACCGTTCCGCCTGTTTCACGTTGACCTTCCACCGGTTTGGTTTCAACAAGTTCCGGTTTCACGGTTTGAATTTGCTCGCCTTCCGGACGCGTTGCGTTCTCGGGTCGCGGCGTCGATGGATTGGAGGCCGTATGCTCGTTTTCCGCGCCATCGGTGGTGGCGGCCTGGCTTTCGGAAGGTGTTGTTTTTACCGGCTGCTGTTCCAAGGGTTGCCCGGCTTGTTCCATGGGTTGCGCATCGGACTGGTTTCCAGCCTGGTCCGCGAAAGACTGGTCCGCGGTTGTGGTTTCGGTCGGGGCAGGCGTTACAGCAGCGGATTGTTCCGCCGGTTGTGTTGATGAGGGCGACACGGCTGACGCTGTGTCCCCTGGTTCCGGGACAACTTCGCCCGCGGCTTGGTTCGCCGGTGTCGGCGTCATGGTGACGACGCCGTGATCGGCAAGGACCGGCGCCGTGTTTTCCCCTTGCGCTGGCGATACCTGAACATTTTTGTCCTGGGCGGCGATGTCAATGGGCTGTTCGACCGATTGCGCATGTTCGGGTCCAGTCTGCTGTTCGCCGGAGCTGGATGGAGCGACGCTGGATGGAGCTGCGCTGGATGAAGCGACGCTGGATGGAGGTATGATCTTTGCCGTTCCCTGCTGGTCCTGTGCCGGGGAAGCACCTTGTTCCGCGTCCGTGGCGCTGTTCCCACCGCTGTTTTTCGTTTCAGCAGCGGGGCTTTTGTCGCTCTCGGTTTCGGGTTGTGCGTTGGTGGTAGATTCGTTACCGGCAGTCGCTTCATTTTCAGCAGGGGATGAGGTATCGGCTTCTGTGGCGACAGGCGCTGGGGCTTCGGGCGGCGCGCTTTCCTGTTCAACCGGATCCGCCTGTTCATGGGTTGGTTTCGCCGATGGGCGTCGCACCGGATTGTCGTGCGGGCGTTCGCCCCGCTGTTCGTGGACGGGTGCTGTCTGGTTGCCTGGTTCCCGGTCTGGTCGTTGCCGCTGCTCGGTCTGCATGGCTTGTCGTAGCGTAGCATCGAACAAACCGAGGCCGTGCGGTTCTGAACGTCGCTGCAAGGTTGTCGGTTCAGCGGTGGACGTCGCCCCAAAAATATTCATTACGTGCGCCATAGTTCTACCTGTTGGTTGGTGTGCTCCAATGCTTTATCATTCCAGTGGCTCCATGCGTTTAATCACGTCAACCCATTGTGTGACCACGTTTGGGCCGGCCTTGATGTTGTCCACGGCTGCGTCAAAAATTTTGGCCGTGATCCGTTCATTGATCAAACTGAGGATGACGCCGGCTTCTTCCGGGTCCAATTGCTGCAGGTATTCGACTGCTTTGACCGGATCCATTTTGGCTGTGCGGTCAGCGATGATACCCATATTTTCCCGCTGGCTTTCCTTGACCTTGACGATTTTACTGGTCAAGTCGCGCTGCTTTTGCTCCAGTTCAGCGATCAGTTGGCGTAAGGTTGCTTCGCGCAGCTTGAGCTCTTCTTCCATGGCCTTGAGTTCCACGGATTTCAGATCCAGCTTTTCCCGCTCGGCTTTATAGGCCTCGATCATTTCTGTAATCATATCGCCGCGGCTATCGGAAAAAATAGAGAGCGGCGCTGTTTTTGTTTCATCTGCTTCCATGTCCTCTGCCGTGCCATCGGTTTTCTGTTCTTCTTGTTCCGCCGCAAAGGGAATGACGCCCGAGTACATGATGAACCCGAGCATCCCGGCCAAAAGGCCGCACAGAAGACATATAAAGAAAAAGGCGACTTTCATTATGGCATGGGTTTAGCAATTTTCATGCCTTGACAAACAGGCGGAAAAAAATACCGATATTCGATGGAATCGATAGATTCGACGTAATCGATTCCTACCCGTCTTCTACAAGCTGTTCCGCATCCTGCGCACATAACCGGTGGAAGCGACTTCGTCCATGGCTTTCTGTTCCTGGTGGCGCCATTCTTCCTGCCAGCGCAGCAGTTCACGCTCTTTCAGCTTTTCCAACCCTTTGCGTTCACGGATGATGGCGTGCAATGCTTTGCGTACGGTTTCCACCGCAGCTTCCGCGGCCGCGGTTTTTTCCGATTGCAATACCAGGTCCTGCCGCAGTTTGGCCATGAACGCCGTATGCAGCAAATGCTCCTGTGGCCGACCGTTTAGGTGTTCGAAATTGCGGATCGCTTCTTCTATGCTGGCGGTAATGCAGCGGCGAATGCGGCGCAACTCTTCCAGTATGCGCAGGTGCGCGCCCAGCTTTTGTTCCGTGGCGCGTTCTTTGGCTTCCTGCGCATCGAGCAGGGATTGCAGTGAGAATTCGAATTTCTTCATGCCAGGGCCTCCTGTAATGATGTGAGCATTACTTCAAAAGCGGCGTTTTCTTCCGGACGCTGGCGCAGGAACTCCTGGATTCCTTCGATCTTGGCTATGGCCTCGTCGATCCTGGGATTGGAGCCTTTCACGTAGGCACCGATATTGATCAGGTCTTCGGCCCGTTGATAGGTGGCGATCAGAGCACGCAATTTGGCGGCCAGGTCCTGGTGCCGGCGTGTGACGATTTCGCTCATCAATCGGCTGATGCTGGCCATGACATCGATAGCCGGGTACTGGTTCAGCGTGGCAATGCGCCGCGACAGCACAATGTGGCCGTCAAGAATGGAACGGACCGTATCGGCGATGGGATCGTTCATGTCGTCACCTTCCACCAGCACGGTGATAAACGCCGTAATGCTGCCTTTATCCGAGGCGCCCCCGCGTTCCAGCAGGCGCGCCAGCAAGCCGAATACGCTGGGCGGATAGCCCTTGGTGGTGGGCGGTTCGCCGATGGCCAGCCCGATTTCGCGCTGAGCCATGGCGCAGCGGGTGACTGAATCCATCATGAACAGCACGTTTCCGCCCTGATCGCGGAAATACTCGGCAATGGCCATGGCCGTGAACGCGCCTTTGACCCGCATCATCGGCGATTGATCCGAGGTGACAACCACCAGCACGGTCTTGGCCAACCCTTCGTGGCCCAGGTTTTTTACGATGAAATCTTTGACTTCGCGACCGCGTTCGCCGATGAGCGCGATGACATTGACGGTTGACGCCGCGTTACGGGCCAAGGTGCCCAACAGGACGCTCTTGCCCACGCCGCTGCCGGAAAAAATGCCCATGCGCTGACCTTGCGCCATGGTCAACAGGCCGTCGATGGCGCGGACGCCGGTACAGAAAACTTCACTGAGCTGATTGCGACTCAGGGCCGGCGGCGCGTCGCGGTCAATGGGTACCGGCGTGGTGGTCTGCAAATCGCCGGCGCCGTCGATTGGTCGTCCCAACCCGTTCAGGATGCGGCCCTTAAGGCTATGTCCGGCCAGGGTTTGTAGATGGCCGCCGGGAAAGACGCGCGCCCCGGAACGAATGCCGCCCAGGGCTTCGAACGGCATGAGCAATACAAACCGATCGCGAAAGCCGACTGCTTCGCAAGGAACGCAGCGCATACCATCGGAGGTGTAGCTTTCGACCCAGACCAGTTCGCCGATGGATACTTGCGGGCCAATGGATTTGACGGTCAGCCCCGCCACTTCAAAAACACGGCCTTCCTGGCGGACAAAAGTTTCCTGTTCCAAGCCGCGGGTCAAGGCATCGAGATCAAGGGGTTCTGCCATCTCCGCGTAGTTCCTTCCGACGCATATCCAGTTTTTTGGCCAATTGCGCCAGCCGCTCGTCCAGCTTGGCGTTGAACAGGCCGTTTCTGGTTTCCACCATCATATCGCCGGTTTGCAGCGATGCGTCTTCTTGAATCTCCACGTGCGAGACTGGTCCGGCCAGGGCTTTTTTCTTGAAAAAGGCCGCGTCGTCCGGCGCCATCCGTACGATTACGCCTTGCAGATCGGCAACAGGTTCCAGCGTATCTTTCAGCAGCGACTCCAGCATGGTACGGTCAGGCAGCGCGTGGCGCAGGATCAGTTCGGTGAGTTTCAATGCCGTGCCGATCACCTGCGCACCGACCGAATCGTTGGTGCGCTCGATAAAGTCCGTTATGTGTTTTCCCAGCGTGCGACAGCGTTCGTCCTGCTGGGCGATCTGTTGTTGATCCTTGGCCCGCTGCTTGCCCAGTTGCTGCTGAAACGCAGCCTGCAGTTCGGCGGTCACCTGTTTGCGGGTTTCGGCCTGGACTTGGGCCGCCACCTGGTTTTTGATCGCTTCGATATCGACCTGGGCTGGCGGGTCGTCCCGCGGTTGTGCGGGCCGGGGTTGGAACAGGATCGTTTCGGCGCCGATCGCACGCAAACCGAGTACTCGGGACGAGAGTACCAGGGTATCAGACATATTCATCCTCCCCGCTGATCGATATTTCACCATCCGCCACCAACGTGCGCACCGTATTGGTGATCTCACGCTGTCTGACTTCGATATCGCTGAGTTTGATTTTCTGGGCGAACTGCATTTCTTCTTTAAGTCCTTCGGCGGCGCGCTTGGACATGTTGCTGAAAAACTTGTCTTTCAATTCCTCTTTGGCGTTGCGCAGGGCCATGGCCAGCACGCCCATGTCCAGTTCCTGCATCAGGCGGCGCATATCGTTGTCGGACAGCTTGACCAGGTCTTCAAAGGTGAACAGGCGGTCGCGGATCTCGGTGGCAATGGATTCGGATTTCTCCTGTACGGCCTCCATCAGGTCTTCCTCCACGGTGCGCGGCACATGCTGGACAATATTGGCCACCAGGTCGATGCTGTCCACTTCTACCAGTTTCTTCTTGGTTTTGCGGTTGGCCGACACCTTTTCGCTGATCAGTTTTTCCACGCGCGAAACCGTTTCTTCGGAAGGCGGTTGGGCTGTGCACATGAATACGATTACGGCGCGGCGGATCTCGCTGGGTAAAAGGTTTAAAACCTCGGCAGCCAGTTGGCTCGGGGCATAGCGCAACACCAGGGCGATCACACCAGGCTGCTCCCGGTTTAGCAGCGCGGCAATCTGCTCCGCACTGAGGTCTACCAAGTCCTGAAAAGCTTCGCGCGTATCCTCTTTGGCTGAACCGATCAGCGCCGTGGCCTGCTGCTCGCCGAGCGTGCCGCTGAGCAGATCGTGGGTGGTTTCCGCGTTGCTGTTGACCACGCCGCCCAGGTTTTCGATGCCTTCGATGCACTCCTGCAAGGCGCTGTCGCGCGCGCGTCCGGAGACCACGCCCAGATTGCGCATGGCCTTGGCCACCCTGATCATGACATCCACTTCAAGTTCCTGCATGATCCCGATCGCTACGCCGCGATCCAGGCTGGCCAGCAGCACGCCGATTTTTTCTTCGACGGTCAACTCACGCGATGAACTGGGTAATTCAGGCATAACACGCTATCCAATGTCCAATTTCCAAGTCAACTGCATTCTGCTCCCTCCCTCATCAATCCGCTTCTTCGGCGATCAGCGAACTGGTGATCCAGGCGGCTACAGATCTGGGACTGCGTTCGGCTAACTTGGTGAGCTGGATGACCAGCGGATCGGTTTCCGCACCGGGCGGCAGACGCAGGGGCAGGTCTTCCTCCTCTTCTTCTTCGCCGGCGCCTGCACCCATACCCACGGGTTTCTCACCTGCGGTCAACGCACCAACCGGTACGCCGACTTCTTCCTGCTGCACCACCAGCGCGGTCATGACTTTGCGGAACACGATCACCGCGAAAATGAGCACGATCATACCGGCGACCAGCATTTCAAGCTGTTCATAGCGGAACGGCAGGTAGGTATACCAAGGCAGACCCGGCTCGACCACGGGCGCGGGAAATAGAATTTCCTCGACATAGATCGAATCGCTGCGCATACCGTTGCGTACTATGCCCACGGCATTGGCCACGATCATCTCGATCTTTTTCAAGTCCTCGGGCGGGCGCGGATTTTCACCCTGGGCCACGCACACCGAAACCGAGAGGTTGGCAATACGCGCACCGCGTTTGACCGAATGCTCCACACTGCTCGGGACCAAATATTCGCTTTTGATGTTTTCCTCTTTGGTCTCGGCCATGGATTGTTCGATGGTCGGCTGCGCGGTTTCGACCGGTACATTGGCCACCACGCCCGCTGTGCCGCGGACTGGGTTCGGCGTTTTGCTGCTAGAGGTTTCGATCGTTTCGGAACTGGCCACGCGACCTTTCTTTTCGAAATTCTCTTTGCGTTGCTCGATCTTGCTGAAATCCATCTCGGCATTGACCCGCACGATCGAATTGCCGACGCCCAGCGCCGTATCCAGCATTTCTTGGGCTTTGCGCGTCAGTGATACCTCGATCTGTTCCTTGATGTCGAGCTGCTCGTTGGCCTCTTCAAACGGCTGGTCGCCGCTGCTCTTGTTGAGCAGTTTGCCGTACTGGTCCACCACGGTCACATCGCCCGGACTCAAGCCCTGCACTGAACTGCTGACCATATGCACGATGCTGTTGACCTGGGCCGGGCCCAGCGCCGCGCCGGACGAGGCGGTCAACAGGATTGAGGCGCGTGCTTTTTTTTCTTCCGCAGAACGCAACAGCTTATCTTTGGGCAGCACCAAGCTGACCCGCGCACCGGAGATTCCTTCGATCGACGTGATCGTGCGCGCCAGTTCACCTTGCAGGGCGCGCTGATAATTCACTTTCTGGGCAAAATCGGTCAAACCGAAAGACTGCTTCTCGAACAACTCGAACCCCGTGCCAGGCTTCTTGGGCAGGCCCTCGCGGGCCAGCAGCAGTCGGCAGCGATAGACATCTTGCTGACGCACGTACAGAGCGTGCCCGGAATCGCGCAATTGGTGAGCGATCTTTTCCTCTTCCAGGGTCTCACGCATGGAGGCGGCATCCTCCAGGCTCAGGCCTGAATACAGGATGCGGTAATCCGGACGCGTAGCTTGGTGCATGACAAAGCCCACCAAGCCCATGACGGTCAGCAGGGCAATGACGATGCTGGCTTTCTGGTTGACGCCCAGATGGCGCCAGATTTCGCCCAGTTGTTGAATCACCTTTTGCAGAGAATCGGGCATGGTCCTTACCTATGGCTCAGGGTTGCATTTTCGAAACTTCTTTGTACGCTTCGACCAGCTTGTTGCGGATCTGCATCATCAGGTCAAAGGCCACGCCGGCTTCTTCCATCTTGATGGCCACGTTGTGGATATCGGTGCGTTCGCCCGACGCCAGTTCGCGGATGGATTGATCGGCGTCTTTTTGCAGCGAATCAACCTGCTCGACCAGACCTTTGAGCAGGTCTTTGAAGTTCATCTGGTCATTTTCATCAGGGGCAATGACGGTCGGCT
>CAZOLK010000072.1:0-21653 GCA_964580325.1 uncultured Verrucomicrobiota bacterium
TTGAACAGCAGGACCAGCGTCAGGATCAATCCCGGCCACGCCAGCGTTTTGATTAAATCGGCAATAAAGGCGAGGGGATCCATAACGTCCCGTTATTCTTTGGCGTCAATCAGCTTCATTTTCCGCAAATGCTTCAACAGGTCTTCCTTGCGCACCGGTTTGATCAGGTAGACTTCGCACTGTTGCTTAAAGGCTTGCATGACGCTGGTCATGTCGTCTTTCAGCGTGGTCATGATGACCCGTGACGATTTTTCACCAGTGCACCCGTGCTTTTCTTCTAGTTTTCGGATTTGTTTCAGGGCTTGCTGACCATCCATGTTGGGCATCTTGATGTCCATGCAAATCAGATCGTAGGACTTCTGCGCGGCAACGAGCTGGGCTCTGGTCTTTTCCACGGACTGCACTCCATCTTCCGCAATATCGCAGGTGCCGTATGGTTGCAGGTATGTCGTCAATGTTTTACGCGGAATTTCTTCGTCGTCCACTACCAGTATTTTTAAATCAGCCATAACTGCCTCTTGAAAGTCATTGTTCTTTTAACCATTTATTTTCTCGCAACGCTTCCTCCAGTGTGGCGTAATTGGGCTGCACTAGCGGAAACGTTTTCTGGCAGGTCTGGCTGTCTTGCTGCTTCGCAGCTACTTCTATGGTTCGAGCGATGTTCATCAAACGCCAGCCGCCAAGATAACTGACCATACCAGCGATTTTGTGAGCCGTCAACTCGGCATTGTTTAAATCGCCCTGGTCCAGACTGTTCTGCAGGTCCCGGATGCGTTCGGGCATTTGCCTGACCAATCCTCGGGCCAATTCGCAAATGAGTTCTTCGTTTTCTTCCGTGGCATCCAGCAGCCAATCGCGGTCCAGCACGATATCGTTCCGGGCGCTTTCTTTTTCTTTGTCGGCTGCCGGCGCTGTCTGGCCTGGTGCTTCATCTTCGCAATACATTCCCAGCACCCTAGCCAATGTTTTTTTGCTGATCGGTTTACCCACGTAGTCGTCCATGCCGGAAGCCAGGCATTGTTCGCGGCTGCCCTGGGTGACCTTGGCCGTCATCGCGATGATGGGTATGCGTTCTACGTCTGTGGGATGTCGCGAGCCGGAAGCCTTCTGGCGGCGTTCCCAGCGCCGGATGCAGCGGGTTGCTTCAAAACCGTCCAGTTCGGGCATGTTGCAATCCATGAATACGATGTTGTAGGCCCTTGTTGCGTGCATTGGTTCGGGCGACGGTTCCATGCCCAGTTGCTGTAAGGCTGCGCGCCCGTTCAAAGCGACGTCAACTGTGCAGCCAAGGCCTTCCAGCATGGCGCGAGCCATGTACTGATTGATCGTGTTGTCTTCCACCAGCAGTACATGTGCATGGTACCTGGGCCACGCAGGTGTTTTGTCGCGTTGGCGTTCTTCCCGAACCGTGCACATGATTTTGCTGTCCGGTTTGCTTGCCAGAGCGGTGACAATGTCGTCCATCAGGCGCGATGGTCGAATTGGTTTGGGTGTGCTCAGGATTATGCCGGCTTGGCTCAAGTCCTGGGTGTTCGGCGTCCTGATGCCCGATGAAACCATTATGATGACCGCTTCTTTGCCTAGCTGCCGTTCCTGGATGCAGCGGGCCAGTTCGAGCCCGCTCATATCCGGCATGCTGTCATCGAGAAGAATAACGTCAAAAGGTTGCGGGTTTTGTTCTAAACAGGTCAGTGCGGCTTCCCCTGATTCGGCGTCCTGGATGTTCACCTGCCAGGAATTCAACCGTTCTATTACAACGCGGCGGTTGATTGCATTGTCATCCACGACCAGTATCCGCAGGTTGTTCAACGGTCCTTCGGTAGGTTCCTTTTCTTCTGGCTCATCGGCCAGGGGTAGCGGCAGGCGAATGGTAAACACCGAACCTTGCTCGATCTCGCTGCTCACGTGAAGATCGCCGTTCATCAGATGAACCAGCTTCTTGCATATGGCCAGACCCAGGCCGGTCCCTTCGACGTCGCGTGTATGTATGTTGTCGATGCGTGTGAATTCATCGAATATGCCTTCAAGCCGGTCTTCCGGAATGCCGATGCCGGTGTCTTCAACCTTGATCAGCAACGCGGTCAGATTGTCTTCCGCCGCACGAAGCCGGTCTTTTTCCACGCTGATCAGCACGTGTCCTTCCAGCGTGAATTTCAATGCATTGCTGGTCAGGTTGAGTAAAATCTGACGTATGCGACCTGAATCGCCGATGAACCAGCGCGGTGTGCCCGGCGCGTAGCGGATGATCAGTTCAAGGTCCTTTTCGTTGACACGAGAAGACAGCAGATGGCCAACGGTTTCGATGACATCAAGAAAATCGAATGGAGCAAGCTGTAAATCCATGCGGCCTGCTTCGATTTTAGAGAAATCCAGCACGTCATTGATGATCTTCAGCAGGGCCTCGGCCGATTTCTGGATGGTTTCGGCAAAGTAGCGCTGCCGTGCAACAAGCTTGGTTTCGAGCAGCAGCTCCGTCATGCCCAGCACGCCGTTCATGGGCGTCCGGATTTCATGGGACATGTTGGCCAGGAAATTGCTTTTGGCCACATTGGCTGCCTCGGCCTGTACGGCAAGACGCTTGGCCCGTTCGATTGCAGCCGCCAATTGCCGGTTGGCCTGATCGGTCTCTTCTTTGGCCCGTTTGAGTTCGTTTTCCGAACGACGCCGGGCTGTCACATCCCGGGAAAAGCCGAGAATGCCCTCCACCTGGCCGTCGGCGTCAAATAGAGGGATTTTCCGTGTGTCGTAGATGTGCATGGTCATCTCGACCAGGTCATCCCGGCGAGGCAGGTGATTCGCTACCGGATTGAGCATGATCCGCATAGTATCGCCAAACTCGTCATCCACGACATTGGCCATATCGTCGGGATTATGCACGGAACGGCCTTCCAGCACGGCCTCGTCGTCCGTGCGGAACCCGCGCAGGCCGCGTTCTGGGTTGCCGTGAATATATTCTGGATCAAAGCCGATTTCGATGTCGGTTTTCCCGAGCAACTCACGACGCGTTTTGCCCAATGCATGGGCAAAGCCTTCGTTGACCATGCGATAGCGGAACTCGCAGTCCTTCAAGTAGATCCAGTCCGGTGTCGAGTTGATGATTTTTTCCAGCAGGCTGTTGGTTTTTTCCAGGCGCTGGATCAGGTCGCGCCGCTCGTTTTCGATGCGCCGGCGATCGATGACCTGGCCCATGATGTCGGCCGCCGTTCGGATCACGTCGATCTCTGCGCTGATCCATTCGCGTTCGGCGCGGCAATTGTCAAAACCGAGAAAACCCCATATCTGGCCGCTGATTGCAATGGGCGATATCAGGATGGACTTGACATGCTGAGCTTCCAGCAAAGGTTGTTCGTCAGGAGGGAAGTCATGCGCATGCCCGTGGACGGTGTCGCCCTCATACAGGAAACGGCACCATCGGCTGTAGTTTTGCTCCCATCCGTAATTCTGCAATTCGGGATTATCGAGCTGGGCCAATTCCGGGTTGCGCGACCATTCGTAACGCTGGCTGATTACGGCGTGACCTTGCTCGGGATGGGGGTGTATTTCAAATATATAGACCCGGTCAACATCGCAGGCACCGCCCAGGACCGAGAGCGCCTCGGTAAGCCGTTCGCCGAAATCGGCATATTTATTCAACAGCCAGTTGGCGGCTACGGTCAACCCGCTCGATATACGGTCGCGCCGGATCAGTAGGTTTTCGGTGTTCGTGAGTTCGTCGATCTTGGCCGTCAACTGGTGCGTGCGTTCCTCGACACGCTGTTCGAGCTGCTCGTTGAGTTCGCGATATGCCTGCTCGGTTTTTCTACGCTGGTTGATCTCTTCTGTCAGGGCTTCATTGTGGCGCGTCAACTGTTCGTACATGATGTTCAATTCATGGCGCATGCGCCAACGATAGGCTGCCGATTCGATGGCCATGCACAAGGCGTCGAAGTTGAGCGGTTTCATCAGGCAGTCCAGTGCGCCCAGCTTCATGCTTTCGACAATGGCGTTGGTATCGTCAACGGCCGTGACGACAATCACCATGGTGTTGGGATACTCAGCCGTTATCCGGCGCATCAATTCAAGCCCATCCAGATGCGGCATCCGGATGTCGGTGATGACTAGGTCAACCGGTTGTTGGCGTAGATGGTCCAGTGCTTCCAAGCCGCCCAGCGCAGTGGCGATCACGTAGGGATGTTCGCTGAACACCGCAGGGATCATGGCGAGCAAATCCGTCTCGTCATCGACGAATAAAATGCGTAAATGCTTATTCATCCATTTGCTGTGCACTGTTTCATGGCTTCGGCGGCTATCTTCTGCAAGGGCAAAATGCTGTCTACGCCCCCCAGTTTGATCGCTTCGTTGGGCATGCCGAAAACGACGCAGGTTTGCTCGTTCTGGGCAATGGTATAAGCGCCGGCCTGCTTCATTTCAAGCATGCCCCGTGCGCCGTCGTCACCCATGCCGGTCATGATGATGCCAACGGCGTTTTTGCCCGCGTAACGGGCCGCCGTGCGAAACAACACGTCCACCGAAGGCCGGTGACGGCAAACCAGCGGACCTTCCTTGATTTCAACGAAATAGCGTGAACCGCTGCGCTTCAGCAGGGTATGTTTACCGCCCGGCGCGAGCAGCGCACGGCCGCGGATCACGCTGTCATTGTCCGCCGCTTCTTTAACCGATATCTGGCACGATTTATCCAGGCGCTGGGCAAACGAGGTGGTGAAATGTTCCGGCATGTGCTGTACGATGACCGCGCCGGGCGCATCCATGGGCAGCGCCTCCAAAAATACGCGCAGCGCTTCGGTGCCCCCGGTGGAGGCGCCGATGATCAGCAGCTTGTCCGTTGTCTTGAGCATGGCCGTGGTTGGTCTTGACGCCGGTACAACAGCGTCGGCGGTCAGTTTTTTCTCCACTTTGTGAATTTCTTTGGATAAGCGTTTCACCCGTGCCCGCGATGCGGCTTTGACTGTGTCGCAGATGGTGATGCGCGAGTCTTCAAGAAACTGCTTGGCGCACAGTTTCGGCTTGGTGATGATGTCGATGGCGCCGTACTCCAGGGCCTTGAAAGTGGTCTCGCATCCTTTTTCCGTAAGACTGGAGCACATGACGACCGGTATGGGGTGCTGGGACATGACCTTGTGCAGAAAAGTGATGCCGTCCATGCGCGGCATCTCCACATCGAGCGTCATCACATCGGGTACCTCTTGTTTCATTTTACTCACCGCAATAAAGGGATCCGCGGCTGTTCCGAGCACTTCGATCTCGTCGTCGGATTCCAGGATTTCGCTCATTGTTTTGCGCACAACCGCCGAATCATCCACGATAAGCACTCTGATTTTTTTCATGGCTTTCCCCTCAGTTTATAAATCGTTGGAGCGATCTTTTCGAACGGCAAGTCGAGTCCGTGCAACGTTTCGGAATGCCCGATAAATAGCAACCCGTCAGGTTTTAAAACCTGGCTGAATTTTAACATAATCCGCCGAGTGGTTTCGATATCAAAATAGATGATAACGTTGCGGCAAAAGAGAATGTCGAGTGGTTGCGTGATTCCGTAGGAAGGATCCATTAAATTCAGCCGCCGAAATATAATCTTCTCGCGCAGTTCAGGAATGACGCGAAAGAAGCCTTGGCGTGATTTCGTGCCTCGCAGCAAATACTTGCGGTGCAAATCAGGCGGGACCGATTGGACCACATCTGTCGGATAAATAGCCTGATGGGCTTGCATGAGGACCTTCGTGGAGATGTCCGTGGCCAGGATGCTGAAATCGCCGTGGTGTTTTTCCAGGAATTCCGTCAGCACCATGGCCAGGGTATAAGGCTCCTCACCCGTGGAACAACCAGCGCTCCAGGCGCGCAAGTTCAGCCCCGACCCAGGACGTTTGAGAGAGGGCAGCCAACGCTCGGTGAGATAATCGAAATGGGCCTTTTCGCGGAAAAATTCGGTCTTGTTGGTGGTGATCACATCGATCATGGGCACGATTTCACGCTCATTGCCTTCCTGACTGTGCAAATAGGCGAAATAATCATCAAATGATTGAAGTTTGAGTGCGCGCAACCGTTTCTGTAACCGGGCCGAGATCATGCTCCGTTTGGATGCCGTCAGTTTGATTCCACATTTTTCATGGACCAGTTCCATGAAGGTATGCAGATCACGATCCGACATTTCCGGAGCATCGAACCAGTTCATGCTGAAATCTCGCTGTTTTGTTTGAGCATTTCCAGCACTTCATCGGATAGGACCCGGTCGATGTCCAGAATAATGATGAAAGCGTCATCTTTCTTGCCCATGCCTTTGATGAAGTCGGTGCGCAGCCGGGTACCGAGTCTGGGTGGAGGATCTATCTGCCTGTCGTCCAGATCGATCACCTCCTGAACCGAATCCGCCATTGCGCCGAGTTGAATCCTTTCGCCGTCCATGCCGACTTCAACGATGACAATGCAGTCGTTATCCCGAATCCGGGCTGCATCCATGCCCAGTATCTGGCGTAAGTCGATAACCGGCACCACGTTACCGCGCAGGTTGATGACCCCGCGCATGAATATGGGCGTACGCGGTACTTTGGTGATGGACGTCATATCCAGCACTTCACGTACCGCCGCGATTTCCAGCGCAAATTCCTCTTCTCCAAGATTGAATGTCAAATATTGATTCGATGCCATGGTTGACTTCCCATCATGTGAATTGTCAGGTAAGATTCGATTCGCCCGCGCTTTTAATCAGCATGCGCTCGTCATCGGAAAGCACTTTGTCAATATCGAGAATAATGACAAACTTGTCGTTGCGTTTGCCCATGCCCTTGATATAGTCGGTCTTCAACCGTGTTCCCAGCCGGGGGGGCGGGTCTATTTCATCCGGCTCGATATTGACCACTTCATGGACTGAATCGGCTAGCGCGCCCAACTGGACCTGTTCGCCGTCCACGGATACCTCAACGATCACAATACAGGTCTCTACGCTGCGTTCAATGGCGCTCATACCCAGGTTCAGACGCAGGTCGATCACGGGTACGACATTGCCGCGCAGGTTGATTACACCACGAAGAAAATCCGGCGTGCGCGGTACTTTGGTTAAGGTGGTATAGTCCAGCACTTCGCGCACTTTATTGATTTCAATCGCGAATTCTTCCTCGCCCAGCCTGAACGTCAGGTACTGGTGAGTGTCGTCCATTACTTTATTTTCCATGGTATTATCTCCCTTCATCGTCGCTGTCAAGTTGGTTGCTCTTCCTGGGCCTTGGCCTGGATCGCTTCTTCTCGTATCGCGGACATGTCCTTTTTTTTGCAATGCGTCGCTTCTTCCCGTTCGCTGCAACGCACCAGACCGGGGACGTCCAGAATCAGCGCCACAGTGCCGTCGCCCAAGATGGTTGCTCCGGATACGCCCTCAACGTCCTGGTAAAGTTTGCCCAGTGATTTGATCACCGTCTGATGTTGACCAATGACTTCATCCACCACCAACCCTACCAGAAAGTCCGCGCAATGGACGATCACCGTTTGCTCGATGGTCGGCTCTTTTCCGTTCAGGTGGAATACATCGCGAAGACGGACATAAGGAATCATGTCGTCGCGTACGCGGATCACGTTGCGATCCGCCGATAACGCATGGTTCGTGCAGGATAATTCGACGCACTCATCGACCAGGCTGACCGGGATGACATAGTGATCGCCTTTGACCGATACCAGCAACCCGTCAATGATGGCCAGCGTCAAAGGTAGCGATAGTTCTATAGTCGTCCCTTCTCCGAGTGTGCTGTTGATATCGATGGAACCGCGCAAAGCTTCAATCTCACGTTTCACTACGTCCATGCCCACGCCGCGGCCTGAAACATTGGATACTGTCTTTGCCGTCGAAAATCCGGGCTGAAAAATCTGGAAGAATATCTCTTTCTCGCTCAAATCCGCATCCCGCGAGACCAGGCCGCGTTCCACTGCTTTTTCGCGGATCACATTTTTGTTCAGCCCTTTCCCGTCGTCTTCAATGCTGATGACCACGGTGGCGCCTTTGTGTTCCGCGGAGAGACGGATCGTGCCGCGTCGCGGTTTCCCGGCCTTTTCGCGCTCGTCCGGCGGCTCTACTCCGTGATCGATACTGTTGCGGATCAGATGCACCAGCGGATCGCCGAGACGGTCGATAACGGTTTTATCCAGTTCGGTTTCAGCGCCTTCGGCGGCCAGGCTGATCTCTTTGCCCAGCTCCGCGGATAGATCGCGCACCAGCCGCTTGAATTTACTGAACGTCACTCCGATCGGCATCATGCGCATGTTTAGTACACTATCGCGCAGCTCGGCGCTGAGTCGTTCGATTTCTTCCACGGGCGTTGCCAACTCAAGCGCTTCGACAGTCGAGGCCACCTGCGTTAAACGGGCCTGGGTAATGACCAGTTCGCCGACAAGGTTGATCAGGAGGTCTAATTTGTCCGAGGGCACCCGTACCGTGCCGCTCTTGGTGTCCATGGTCTTGCGCGCACTGGGCGTGCGGTTGATGCACGGTGAAGGACGGGGGCCGGATTCGTTGCCGCGTGTGCCCACAAAAAGTTCCACGCGTCGTTGCGGCGCTTGGTCAACCAGGCCATCCGCCGTATCCTCCTCGAGCAGGCTGCAGGCGACATAGATGTTCGGCGAGATGCCCGAAGCGATGCGCTGGATCTCCAGATCGCATTGTGAATCTATGAAGATGAACACGTCTTTTACCGCGTTCAGCCCTTTGTTTGTCGTCAGCATGACTTTCCACGATATATAGCATGTTGTCGGATCCATCTGCTCCAATGCAGGCAGTGCGCTCAGGTTTGCATCCACAAGGCACTCGCCCAGAGATCGCAGATCGTCGATCAGCATCGCTGGTTGGATGCCCGATTTTAATACGTCCTGGTAAGGGCGAAACATGATGTCGAATATTTCCAGTTCTTCGGAAGCGGTTTTGTTGATGCTCGGGTCGTCTCCAGCCTGTTCCTCCGGTTCTTCCGCTTCCGCCTGTTCCGCTTGTTTTGTTTCTTGCTCCGCTGAGGGGTCATCCGGCTTGGCCGCTTTCGCGGATGAAGCTGATGCGTCCATTATTCGCGTCAGCGCATCGATGATTCGTTCACTGTCGGAAAGTTCCACCGTGGTCCCGTCTTCGACCGCCTCGAGCATGGCCTTGATCTGGTCGCGCGAGGTCAGAATTTGATCGATTAACGCCTTGGAAGCAGGTAGTTGGCCTTTGCGAACTTTATCCAACGCATTTTCTACATGGTGCGTGAAATCGGCCAGGTCTTTCAGACCGACCATGGCGCCGGAACCCTTGATGGTATGCATGACCCGGAATAATTTGTTGACCGCGTCCATATCCTCCGGATTCTGCTCGATGTTGAGCACGGTGTCCTCGACTTCGGCCAGCAATTCGTCCGCTTCTTCTAAAAAGGCTTCAGTTAAACAATCCAGGTCCGCCATGGCATTCTCCTTGTTGTCATACTTCGTCGTCCAGGATTTCTCCATCGGGGCTGAAATCGTCCAGCCTTAGTCCGGCACGCGCCAACGCTTGCTCTACGGCTGGTGAAACGGCTATAATGGAAAATTCCTTTTCCTGCTGTTGTGCGCTTTTGAACGTCGCGCCTAGGAGCTGAATGCCGGCCAGGTCACATGCACTCACGTCTTTCAGATCCAGGTGCAACCCCTGGTGTTCTTTCAGCCCGCTCAGTATTTCATCCCGGGCAGCCGCTGCTTCGTGTACATCCAGATCGCCACCCAGTTTCAGCAGAATATCGCCCATCACTTCTATTTTTGCACATTCCATGGCATGCTTTTCCCTTTCTACTTATTCAGCCGTCGTTTGCATGGGTAGGGCTACGCTGAAAACTGTACCTATGTCTTTTTCTGAGGCGACACAGATCTGACCGCCCAGCGATTCGGTCGCCATTTTACAGAAAGTTAAGCCCAAACCTGTTCCGTAGTTCTGCCCCTGCTGGCGCACTTCGATTTGTGCGAATTTCTCGAAAATACGGTCAAAAAAAGCGCGCTCTATTCCTTCGCCATCGTCTTTTACATGAAAGATAACCCGCTTTGGCTGCCGTTCAATGGATAATTCGATATGTGTTCCTTTTGGGGTGTGTTTTATGGCATTGGAGATCAGGTTTTGCAAGATGCGCGAGAGCAGGGTTGGGTCTGTACGCAATTCGAGCGGTTCGGCCAAGCCCCTGAAAGCCAATGTCTTGCCCGCCATTTCCGACTTGGCGGTCAGGCGGTGGCACAATTGGTCACAAAAATGAACGATGTCGAAATCTTCCAGGTTGGGGCTTAATTCTTCGTTCTCTAGCTTGGAGATGTCCAGAATATCCTGCATCAACATTTTCATTTCCCGCGAAGCATCCTGAATGTGATGCAAATTGGCTCGGAGCTGTTCCGGGTCCAGTTTGTTTTTCTCCAGTTTATCCAGCTCCATGCCCGCGCATCCAACGATGACCATTAGCGCATTGCGAATGTCGTGTACGATCATATGCGTCAAGCCATCGCGCGCGTTTTCGCTTTGTTTCAGCGCCACATAGCTGTCGAGCAGTTGATCGAACCAGCGCTTCTTGTCCAGGCAGGCGTTGATGCGCGCTTCCAGCAATACCGGGTTGAAAGGTTTGGTGATATAGTCATCCGCGCCTTGACGTAAACAGCGCGCAATGCTTTCTTCTTCGCCGTTGCTGGAAATGATGATGACCGGCAAATGCATTAACTCGCCGCTGCTTTTCAGAATCTCCAGTACATCGTAACCGTCCAGACCCGGCATGGTCAGATCGAGCAGGACCACGTCCGGTTTGTTGTATTCGATCGTCTCCAAAGCCAGAAAGCCGTTTTCAGCCGTAATCGGTACATGACCCAACTCCAGTACATAATCTTTAAGCACCATGCGATTGACCATGGCATCGTCGACAATGAGGATGGTCGCCGGTTTTACATCGCTTTCACGATTAACTTCTATGGCAGCGTCTTCGCGTAGGGGCGTGGGCGTGTCGCTCGGCATCTGTGCCTGCTTCGCCGAGTGTCCGGAACTTGTATCGGATAGCACATTCATCATTTTATATAGCGTGCCTGCATGGTTTGATCTTCATGGGTAAAACATACGTCATGTCAAGCAGATGTGTCTATTGGAGCAAATCCTTTTTTTTTGCTGAATCTTTCCGTACCACCAAATTAAGAATATAGCTTAGTCTTCCTAAGTCATTTACCTAGATGAGCTTGGTGTAAGTTATTGATCGTTGTTCAGGCGGTGATCATGGTGATGAAAGACTGCCCAAGCTCATCCAAAGCCTGTATCTTGACAAATGCCGGCAGCATGTACACACTATTCACATGAATGTCATAAGATCCAATCGCGAAATGCAGTGCACCGCTTTGTCCTTGAAGCGCCAGGGGCGCCGGATAGGGTTGGTCCCTACCATGGGATATTTACACCAGGGCCACCTGTCTTTGGTCCGCATGGTACGCTCCAGGGCCGACCTGACCGTCGTTAGTATCTTTGTCAACCCGACCCAGTTCGGGCCGGGTGAAGATCTGGATGCCTACCCGCGTGACTTTGACCGCGATGCAAAAAGCTGTCGCGAAAACGGGGCGGAGATCCTCTTTTATCCCAATGCGGCACGGATGTACCAGCTTGATCACAGCGTTTATATCGAAGAACACTGCCTTGCCCGCACGTTGTGCGGAGCTTCGCGCCCGGGCCATTTTCGTGGTGTGTGCACCATCGTCGCGAAACTCTTTAATCTGGTCTTACCCGATGTGGCCTGTTTCGGTGAGAAAGACGCACAGCAGTTGCGAATAATTCGGCGTATGGTGCGTGACCTGGATTTTCCCGTCGAAATCATTTCAGCGCCTATCGTGCGTGAGGTCGATGGCCTGGCCATGAGTTCGCGCAACTACTACCTGAATCCTGCCGAAAGAAGCGCCGCCACCTGCTTGCGCCATGCGCTCGATCAGGTCGAGCATGCCTATTCACAGGGCGAACGCGATGTAAAGACGCTGAAAAAGATCGTGCACCAGGTCATCGAACCCATACCCCAGGCACGCTTCGATTATGCCGAAATCGTGGATGACGAAACGCTCCAGCCTGTGGACGCTGTATTGAAACCTGTGCTTGTGGCGTTGGCTGTCTTCATCGGTAAAACAAGGTTGATCGATAATACCGTCCTGGGTCCGGATGAAAAATAACTTTACCTTTGTCGCGCTTTTGGGCTATGGTCTCCGTGATATGTGGTTTCATTGAATAAGGAAGGATTGGGATCGGGTGGAGGTCGCTCCGGATAAAAGGAGATCGTGAGATGCAACTCCGTATGAGATACTGGTGTATAGTTGCGTTGATGGCAATGCTGGATTCGGCCATTCCCAGCGAGGACGAATCGCGACGCGTTCAGCTTCATGTGCAACCCATGCTCTATAACCAGATTCATGAGGGTATGCCCTTGCCGGTATGTGTGATTCTGCGCAATGCCGGAAATGAATTCCAGGGCGTCATTCAGGCGTGGTTTGAGGATAGTGTTCACGATCGCATCTCCCGCCAGGTCCGCGTTGGCAAAGGTTCTTTCCGGTTTTTTCTTTATCCGCTCAAAAACGTGGATTACGATCAGACGCTCTACGTCAGCCTGCTTGATCGTAAGGGACGCCAGCTTGTGCAGCCCTATGCATTGGATATAGGTGAGACCCAATTCTATCATGATTTGCAAGTCGGGCTGATCTCTGAGAAACGCGTCCTGTTCGGTCGCCGTCTGCTGCTGCCGGACGATATAGTCGGCTTACGTTTGAACCAGTCTCTCCTGCCCGATGACTGGTACGGTTTTCTCTGTCTCGATGCGCTTTGTTGGGACGCACTTGACATGAATCGGCTTTCTATCATCCAGCGTACGGCTTTGAAACAGTGGGTTCAGTCCGGTGGCCTATTGTTGATCGTTGGTATGCGGGATGATCATGTACTGCAGTCGCCCTTGCCGGAATTGCTCGATGCTCAGACCATCATGGATGCTCTATCCGGACGTGTCCCTTCCGGCGATAGTCTCTATGGGCATGCTCTTGAACGGCACGAAAATTATAGCCTGATAAGATGTCGCGTTGGTTCTGGTTCCGTTTTGTTCATCGGTTTGAACGCTCGAAATGCTGAACCGGTCAAGATCGCCTGGAAGTCCATAATCGAACGCGGCTTGAAGCCTGGTCGGGACGATTCGTCGCTGTTTAAGCAATTGGCTGAACAACTGGGATATACTCGGCTGTCGTTCATGTCTGTGTTGGTTCTCATGCTGGTTTATCTGGTTTGGATTTCATTGGGGGATTACCTGCTGTTGCGGAGCTTGCGTAAGTTGGTCTGGACCTGGTTTACCTTCCCGATGGCCATTGCCCTTTTTTCTTATCTATCGTATGCCCTTTTCTACCAGGGTACTGTCGGTACATTGTGGCGGGCGGAAGTTCTCTTAAAGGATATCGCTCCCGATGGTTGCATGAAAACTGTTTCGTGGAACGCCATGAAGAATAACTCCATGAAACCCATTCGGTTTCGGGTTCAAGCCGATCATTTTATTCGACGGGAAGGATACTATGCCCAGTACAATTGGAATCGTCGCTACAGTGATGAAAATGGAATGGCTGAAAATATCTACATGCAGGATCAAAAAGAAATCGTCATTCCGGCCCATATCGGTTCATTTCGTTTCTTTTGTGAAGAAAAACCGCCGGATTACTGTCCGAACCCACCGTTCCGCGCTCGGTTGCAGATCGACAGCCATGGTCTTCAAGGTTTTGTGCAACCAACCGTCGAGGTGGAGTATGAGAAGATCTTGCTCATGTTCCATCGGCGGATTTTTAAAACCCGCCGGATGGTTGTTTCCAACAACGACCTGCCTGGCGTTGATAAGCAGAATGCCGTTTTCCTGGTAGACGACGACAAGTTCTTGCAAGGGTTCGACGACGATATACAGTGGGTCATTGAGCATTCCAAACGCCACTACGGTGATGCGCGCCGTCTACGACGTATGATTTATCCTGATCGCGATTCCGTCATGATAATTGCATTTCGTCGCTATCGCACCCAGAAAGCAGGCATTACGCGCATCACGCTGGAATGTGTTCGTCAAGTTGTTCCTCTTTCTATAGCATCCTCCGGAGATCACTCATGAGCGATCCCATTTTGCAGTTGATGCAATTGCACATGAAATACGGCCGTCATACGGCCCTTCACGATTTTTCGCTGAATGTCCAGCGCGGTGATATATACGGCTTGATTGGTCCCAATGGCGCCGGCAAGACCACCACATTTAAAATCGTGGCCACTATCATGCGTCCGACCTTCGGTACGATCCTGTTCAACCATATGAGCTATCTCAACAAGAAGAATATAGCCCAGATCCGTCGCCAAATAGGGTATATGCCCGATTCGTTCGGTGTATACGAGGATATGACCGTCGAAGAATATCTCGCTTTTTTTGCCGCTGCCTATGATATCCGTGATCCGCGGCGATCGCAACTGGTCAACGACGTGCTCGATTTGGTGGATCTTACCGCTAAACGTAAAGCACTTATTGACAGCCTTTCACGAGGTATGCAGCAGCGCTTGGGTATCGCCAGGGTGCTTATTCATGATCCAGAGTTGCTCATCCTGGATGAACCAGCTTCTGGTCTGGATCCGCGTGCCCGCATCGAAATTCGCAGCTTGCTGCTGGAATTGCGCAATATGGGCAAAACAATTTTGATTTCATCCCATATCCTGGCCGATTTGGGTGAGATCTGTAATCGGATCGCTATCCTGGAAAAAGGGTGTAAAGTCGCTGATGGTACGCTCGAGGAAATTCTCGGGCGCTTGGCACCGTCGTCCGTTGTCTACCTTCGCGTAGCCGATGAAGAGGAGCGTGCTGTCAAGCTGCTCCATGAATGCGTTGAAGTGCAGCAGGTGGAAAAACAGGGGCAAAGCCTGGTCTTGCGGATGCATAAAGGCTTTCGCGATGTCTGGCGCATTAACCAGTTGCTGGTGAACGAAAAGATTAAAGTTAATTATATCGAGCAGGAAGCCGAAAGCCTGGAGCGCGCCTTCATCGAATTGACAAAAGGCGCTGTCTCATAATGCTGGAGAATGGGAATGATGCGAACAGTATACACAAAAATCCAATCGGTCCTGTTGCTCTTTCTGGTACTGAATGACCATATCCTGGCCCAGGATCTCAGAAAGACCGTCAAGTGTCAGGTGCAAGCTGGGTTTTCAGGCATAATTGAAAGGTTTGGTGGGCTTTTTCCCGTTTTTATTTCGCTTGAGAACACCGGTCAGCCTGTCAAAGGCGTCATCGAACTTACCCAGCCCACTCAGGGAGGTGAATGGGAGGTTTGTCGCCGTCTCCATTTCAATTTGCCGGCGCCTTCAAAAAAGCGATTTGTCATGCGTACCCGCTTTGAACCCCAGCGGCATCTTTATGTCAAAGTGGCGTTTGAAAAATCTCCATTTACTATTCGACGCGAGGTTCCCTTGAAGCACAGCGATAAGCCGCTTCTGCTGGCCCTGGGGGTGCCTATGATTTACCATGCCAGCAAACTCAGTTCGTTCTATCGCATGGTCCGTATAATGCCGGAGGATCTTGACCTGGACGCACTCTCTCTGCACAGTATCACGGTCATTATGATCAATGGCGCCCAGTTGCTCAAGCTGGATCGCCGGATCCTGCTCCAGTTGCGCGATTGGTGTCGCACCGGCGGCTCTCTGGTTTTGGTCAATCCGCTTGAAGATGATGTGTATCATGCCAAATTGCGTGTTCTGTTTGAGGATCTTGCTATCGATCCCCGGCAACGCCAGGTGTTTCACTGGGGCGCGGGTTGCGTAACCTTTTCTGGCATGGATGAACAGGAACGCGTCTTCTGGGAAGAAGACGAGGCTTTGTTGACCAGGGCGTTTCCCGCTGTGTTGGGTAGCCTCATTGAGGATTCCGATTTCGCTGGCGAAGGACATTTTACCGATATGTGGGAAAAGAAAAGGACGTTCGGTGGTGCCAGCTTTACCATGTTTATCGTTTTTGTGGTCCTTTACATCGTGATGATCGGTCCTGTGGACAAGTGGATTGTGACGCGGCTCGGTAAGCCCTGGTTTACCTGGATTTTCTTTTTAGCCTGTATCGTTGTCTTTTCCATTCTTGCTTTTGGCTACAGCAAGATGGTCAATATCGGCAACATGCGCCTGGTTGGTGTACACGTGCTTGATCATGACCCTGGGGCCGGCTTGGCTCGGGGCCGTTCCATGATCTGGTTGTATTCCAGTCAGAACCGCAAATATGAAATTGCTTCTGAACGCAAAATGCATGCACTCGATTTTTCCGCCCGGGAAACTCGGTATGGCGCCGGTTATATGCTGGCCGGTGTGGAATTGCTCGATGGCAAACAACCGCTGGTTAAAGCGCGAATTCCTATTTTTTCCGCCAAGCAGATGGATGCAGCTTGGTTTGCCGAATGGCCCGCGGGTAAGGTTGAGATTGTCGGCGACGAGGCTGGCCGGCTTGCCCTGCCCAAAAAGTGGAAGGCGGATCAGGCCTATTTGGTGGATGCCGATGGCGTGCATGTTTTGAAGAAGGAGGGAGCCGATAATATGTGGCGGCTGTCCCGCAACTATACCTGGGTGCAATATGCACGTTTCCAACGTTCACGACAGGCTGTTCCATGGCATCGCTACCAGCAATCCGGTTTGATTATGCCCAGAAAAGACGATATGCGTGACTACCTCATCTGGCTTTCTTTTCCCGCGCTTTTGACAGGTAACGAACAGGAAGATGATGAGATCCGGAGACAAATCGATAGTCGGGACAGTGTGGAAATATCACTCGATATCAGGCATCGGCTTCAGGCTGGTGGTGCGGTTTTGCTCCTCGTCCTCGAAGCCGAACATCCCCTGCCGTTGGCCATAAAAGGCGGTTGGCCGGAAAAAGCTGAGTTATCGCTTGTGCGTATTGTGTTGCCCCCTTCGTCATAAACAGGAAACGGTCGTAAACAGGAAACGGAGATTAAGCATGGAAAAGACCTATAAAAGTGAATTCGCCATTGATATAAATGGCTTGAACAAGTCTTTTGGCAAAGTTCATGCCCTGGAAAACATGACCTTCAGCATTCCCTACGGCATGATCGCCGGATTTGTCGGCCCTAATGGCGCGGGAAAAACCACCACCTTGCGCATCCTGGCAACATTGATGAAGCAGGATCATGGCACGGTGCGTGTTCTCGGTCATGACGTCGCTGTTCGGCAGGAAGCCGAGATGATTCGCCGGTCCATCGGTTTCATGCCGGATTATTTCGGACTCTATACAGATATGACCGCTGGCGAATATCTTGATTTTTTCGGCGCCGCCTATCATATCCCCGCCCAGAAAAGACAGGCCCTGGTGAATGACATCCTTGCTCTGGTAAATCTCGACGAGAAACGTGATACGCTGATTGCCGGACTGTCGCGTGGCATGCAGCAGAAACTTACGCTCGGACGTTGCCTGATACACTCGCCTGAATTGCTGTTGCTCGATGAACCTGCATCAGGATTGGACCCGCGCGCTCGCATCGAATTGCTCGAATTGCTTAAAGAACTTAAGGTCATGGGCAAGACCATTTTCATTTCTTCCCATATTTTGAGCGAATTGCATAATTTGTGCGATATGGTTGTCATTATCGAGCGCGGCAAAACCGTCTATACCGGTTCTATCGATGATGCTTCGACCGGCTCGAATAACGATCAGAAGTATATGGAAATCAAAGTTTTAGGAGATCAAGATCAGGCTATGGATTGCATCGGGCAGATCAACGGTGTGATGGGTATACGTCGGCAGGAGGCGCTCATTATTGTCGAACACACCACGGATTGCCTGACAGCCGATATCATCGAGGCTTGCGTCAAGAACGGTATCCGCATCGAAGAAGCGCGTAAAGGCGGCGCTAACTTGGAACAGATTTTTATGCAATTGACTTCTGGCGAATAAGCCACATCATGTTTTTTTTCCCTGTAATTTGGAAAGACGTCTGGCTGAAACCAAATCGGTCTCGCTTCCATGTCAAACGCCAGATGTTCGTCGCGTTGTTCGCCCTGATCGTGTTGGTCGGTTTTATAATCGCGTTGGATAATCTGTCAACAACCATTGGTATCCGCCTGTTCCATTCGCTGTATGTCTCCATGGTCTTGGTTTCCTGTCCCTTGGCGGCTTTTATGGCAGGTCTGAGTATTGTCCAGGAGCGCCGTTCTGCTTCGTTGCTGTTACTGCTTCTGACCTCCGTCACTCCTAGGCGCTATTTGCTTGAAAAATGGGGTAGCGCTCTGTTCACTCAAACCTTCATGATCCTCTCGATCCTGCCCTTGCTTTTGTTGGCCACAACCCTGGGCGGGATCTCCTTGATCCAGATTCTGGTCGGCCTGTGGGTGATGCTTAGCCTTTCCCTGCTATCTGGCGCACTAGGGTTGCTGGCCGCATGTTACGGAATGGATGAAAAACGGTTCTTTATCGCGACCATCTTTTTTATTGCCTTGTTTTTTATCCTTCCTGCCAGCCTGGTAGTGTGGTTCGGCATCGCGCCTTCCTCGCCTGTGGCTTGCTCTTATTCAGCGTTCTGGACTGCGCAGGCTGTGAGTTTGGGCTCAATGCTCAAAGCCAATTGCATCAATGCTTTAATTAATGTAGGATGCGCCCTGATAGGTATTACCCTGGCCTTGGTATGGTTTCCTATGACGGTTTTTACCCATGACACGTTCTCCGTGTCTTCTGAAGGTTCTGCCCGTTCGCCACGCTCCAGGCGATGGGTCATACCGCCTTGCAAACACAATCCTTTGTTATGGAAAGATTTCTTTTTTGTCTACAACAGAACGCCCGTGCGTACATGTATCGCGCTGTTCATTTCTGTAACCTTTGCCATCCTGCTATCAGGCCATTTTACCGGGTTCCAGGAGGCCTTTGCTTTTTCTTGCTTTGCCGGAGCTGTGGTAATCACCGTGTTTTTTGGCTTGTCTAGTTTGATTCGCGGCGCGCGAGCTTTTCAAGTGGAAATCAATGCTGGCACCATGGATCTACTCTTGCTCTCTGATCTGCATGATCAGGAATTGGTCTGGGGCAAGCTAATGGCGATCTGGAAGGCTGTCTTGCCGCTCGCGCTCCTTGCTGCCACCCTCTGGTTGATGGCCCTTTCGCTGGGTTGGCAAGGTGGTTTCTTTTTTCTTAGTGAACCGTTGTTGTCCTCGATTACATCGATTTTTACCGTCACCTGCCTGGCCCTGTGGCTCTCGCTTCGCCGCACATTGGTCCAAACACTGGGCATCTGTCTGTTTGCTTTCGTTTTCTGGGTTTCATGCATCCGTCATGTTTTTATTCTATATATTCTGTTGCTTCTCGATATCCTGCTCGGTTCCACCTTGACTTCGCTGCTGAGTCATTCCGCAACACCTGTTCCTGTCCGTTTGTTCAGCACGTTGTTGCCCTCTGTCTGTGTTGATATCGGTGCAGGACTCATGTTTATCAGATTGCTGTTTTTCGATATCCGTCATCTCGCTGTAAGGAGGATGTGAGTGTTCTTAAACCGCTTTTTTCAAAGTTTTGCTGTTATGATGCGGAAGGATCTCTTTATCCGGCCCCGGGATAAGCGTTTTTATAACAATCGCGTTGTCTTCATTATCCCTTTTGCTTTAATGATGATTGTAGGTTTTGCTTCCGTTGTAAGCGAGGGGGATACTTCGGCTGCGGGATTGAGCTTTTTTCATCAGTTATCCGCTTTTGCCGTTTTCCTGCTCAGTATTATGGCGCCTATAGCCGGTGTGACATCGATGAATCAGGAGCATTCCGGTCATCTGGATGCTTTGCTCATGACCGGTGTTTCATTCACGGCCGTCTTTCATGCAAAATTCGTCACCGCGCTATGCTTTCTTGTTCTGTACCTGCTCTCCCTGTTTCCTGTCCTGGTTTTTGTCGTTGTATTAGGTGGGGTGGCTTTTCTGCAAACCTTTCTTGCTCTGTGTGTTATGCTTGGCGTTGCCTTTTGGGGTACAAGCCTGGGATGTGTTTGTTCCGTATTTTCGTTAGAACGTAGTCATATATTCGTCCCGGTTGTGCTTTCCTTTGCGTTTTTCTATGTGTTGCCCGGTATGATTGGTTTTTTCTGGATGTTGTTTTATGGAGGATCCAATGAATATCTTCAGGCTTTCTTGTCGCCGTTTGCTGCATTGGGCGTCGCCTATATCGGCGATCCTGATTTGATGCTCATTGCATTCGCCAATGCTTTTTTCAATATTATGGTCGGCTGTTTCTTGTTGCTGATGGGCGCCCCTTTTGGGAGACGGAAAACACGCCGTCACGTGACGTATAACCTTGACAATGCGCCCAAAAGGTGCAGCGATCATGCCTGGACCGGCAATCCCGTAGCATGGCGCGACCACCGTTTTACCTACGATGGAGATAGCTGGAGGTTGTTTAGTAAGGTTCTTTTTGTATTGGTTGCTGTCATGGTTTCTGCCTTGTTGATCCTCGCCTGGATCGATGCCTTCTGGGCAATGCCGATCCATATTGCCTTGACGATCATGGGATTTGCTTTTGTTGCCGTTTTTTGTCTCGTCTGGGTTACGCTTGCCACAAGGCTTTTTCAAGCGGAAAAACGCAACCGCTCTATGGATGTTCTGCTTCTGACGACGTTGAGCAACCGGGAAATCGTCAATGGAAAGTTTTGGGCGTTATGGAAAACCTGTCGGCATTGGTGTGTATTCGTGCTCATGTCAGGTTTGAGCCTTCTCCTGTTGAATCGCTTTTCTGCCGATAGTTGCTTTATGTTTGCCACCATGTTGGCCTATATGGGCAGTGCCATGGCTGTCGGGGTGATCGTCGCCGCTAATTCATTGCGCTATTCTGTGGGTAAGGCCTTGGCCATGGGCGTCGTATATCTTCTTGTCTCTGGCTGCCTGAAATCGTTGCTGACCGCGCCTTTTCAATTTAGCATGCACGATGTTGTTCAAGTCCGCCTGACATCTGCTTTTGCTGGTCTTGCCATTGATGTTTTTGTACTCTGGCTCGTTGTCGTTACGCTTGCGTCATGCTTCCGCGTAAAAGCCCTGGAAGCGTTGGATCCATAGTCAGGGCAGGGTATGTGCCAGGTATTGGGAGGTAGTCTATCGATCAGGCGGCACTACAAAAACATGAGGAATGAATTTTGTACGCTTAGATGGCGACGACGCAATACTTCAACGACCTTGGCTGGTAACAGCCAGTGACGCCCGGCCAGCATTCCGACTTCTTCATGCGTAATACCAAGATAAGCGTTTTCCGTTGTGTGTAGATCGCAGGCATTCCGATACCGCTCGGTCAGCACGTGTGTGTAGAACGGTTTTGTATCCGCATGCAACAGGATGGCTATGCCGATGTCGTGCAGGACGCTCGCATTGAAAGCATCCATGGCATTCGCATATCCTGTGTCTTGAGCGAGTATGCTGCTGCACAAACCTGTTGCGATTAAGTGGCGTAATAACAGGGTGTTGGAAAAGTCATCCAATGCGATATGAGGTTCTGTCAGACGCATCAACAAAGCACATACGATAACTTCATGCGAACGTTGAAGACCCAGTTTTTCCATGGCATTAGCTTGTGTGGTGACTGGCGCGCCATGGCTGTGTATAGCATTGGCCATACGTACAAGAGGTTGCTATGGCGCTCACCAAAATTGACCCACCTATGCTCATTTAAATTGAGCCATTA
>CAZOLK010000073.1:0-21559 GCA_964580325.1 uncultured Verrucomicrobiota bacterium
TTGCGCCGGAACCTGCGCCGCGTGGTCGCGTGCCTGGCCCAGCCTTGCGCAAGCCCCCGGAACGGTCCTGGATCTGGGATAGTCACACGCGTGCTTTAAATGAGCCGGTTTGCGCCGGTGACATGCTGATTATCGGCGATGCACACGGCCATATCTGGGGGCTCGGCATACAGGACGGCAGGATAAAATGGCATTTCAAGGCCGCCGCGCCCATGCTGCAAAAGGCGTTCGTGCGGGAGGACAAGGCCTTTTGTACGGTCGGCGAGCGCGTATACATCCTGGACCTGACATCCGGTCGGCAACTGGACGCCATGCCTGCATCTTTTCACGTTGAACCATCACAACCAGCGGTTCGCGAGAGGACATACAGCATGGGCACCCGTACCGCGGACGCCATGCATTTGATTGCCCGAGAAGGGGGGCGCGAGCGCTGGCGCATCCGCGTGGGGCTGGGCAGGCGCTTGCCGCCCACGCTTGTAGACGACACGGTATACGCGGCCGCGGGCAAGCGCCTGCTCGCGGTTGACGCGGAGGACGGCCGTGCATTATGGATGCTCAAAACCCTGACGCCTATCAGTCAACCTCCCTGCCTGCACAAAGGCCGGCTTCTCCTGGTCTGCGAAGGCATGCTGCTATCCTTGCGCTGAAACTCCGCTCAACAGGGGCACCATGCCGATTGACGGTCGATCCGACACGCCGAAGCGTTCGACTACTCTATGCCTATGCGTAACTGTGCAGCGCACTGGCCAACTTGGGCAGCAGGTTGACCAGTAAAAACGTGGCCAGCAGCGCCAGGAAAGCCAGGACCTGAGGAATATCCGCGTATTTCCTCAACCGGGGCGTGGCCAGGCTGTGGAAATAAATGACGTACAAGGTCCAGGTGATCAGCGAAAAGACTTCCTTGCGGTCCCACGACCAGTAGACGCCCCAGGCTTCTTCGGCCCATAACGCGCCGGAGAGCATGCCGAAAGTCATCAGCGGAAACGCCAGGCGCAGCAGTTGGCGACTGGCCGCCTGGTAGCGCACGATGTCAGGTCCGGCTTTTGCGGAAAAAAACCGAACGCACCATGCATGTCCCCAGCACTTGGCGGTAATGCAGAAGGCTACGGCAGCCAGGGCGTAGGAGATCATGTAGGCAATCACATGGGGCAAAAACCAGGGCGACTGCAATGCCGGTGGTTTGCGCCATTCCAGATCCTGCATGAAAAAAGCGCCCAGCAACACCCAGATCATGACGAACGCGACGTATGGCGCAATCCAGGCCTTTTTGAAAAAGCGGCTGAACAAGAGATACACCGTGGGCAGGCAAAGCGCCAGGAAAATCATGACATGGTACATGTTGCCGAACGGTTCGCCGCCTGACTTGACCCAGTTGATCAGGAACAGGAAAAAAACGAACTGACTGCCCATGATCGTGCAAACCTGACTCACGCGCTTGTATGTAAGAGTGGAAACCCCGAAGCTAATGGCCCAGGACACGATAAAGCATACATTGGCCAGCAGGATCAGAACTTTAACCGTCACATTTAGATTGATCATGACCCATCCCCCAATTTCCGGAAACAGACCACGGCCGTACCAATCATCAGCACCCAGATTCCGGCGATCACAGCGCCGCGGCCTGGATCCTTGCGCACGGAAAGCAGGAGGAAAACAAAGCCGTGGTGCTCCTGGTAGGACATGAGGTAGAAGCGCCAACCTTTGTGGGTGATCGGCTTATTCACTTCCAGCGGCAGATCCTCGTTTACGCCTGAAAAACGCAACAGGGCCTCATAATGACGTGGCATTCCGCGATGGGGTTGGATGACCCACTCGTTGGTCAAGGAGACAAAAGGCAGCCAATCGGCGTCGGTCGGGTCGCGCAGTTGCGCGCGCGTATATAGGCCGTATTCTCCCAAATCCAGTATATCATCGGCCCCGAGCCTGACCTCTTTGACAAAATCATACTCCTGCTTTTCCGGCACGGGTTTGAAAAGGCGAAACACGGGATCGTAAAAATCCACGTTAAAATCCTTGGCCTTGATGCCAAAGGGCAGGCGGAAATAATCGCGACCTTGACTATCGATCGGGAATTCGCGCAGAAAAACATCGTGCATGGCATTGACCGGAACATGGATATCGGCGGTCTGGCTGTGAAAGTAGCCAATCCAAGCACCGAGCAAAATGATTATGACGCCGCCGTGGCAGGTAAAAAAGCCCAGGTGCTTTAACGAAAATTTTCGTCGCTTGCAGCACAGCGCCAACATGATCAGGAACAGGACCAGCAACAGGATGAACACAGCGTGGCGGTAGATGAACTCCAATTGGGCCACAACCGCGATGAACATGAGCAAGACCAACAGATAAAGAATAACGATCGAAGTAATCATGATGGCAATAGCTTATCCGTTATGTCACAAGGGTCAAGTTTTTGTTCAAGTTCCTGATGAAAGACTTACGCCAATCTCATTTGGTTCGACATCCGGAAAACCGCCAACTACTCGTTGAACTGGTCCACCAGCTCTTTATCGATGACGTAAAGGCAGATCTGCCTGGCGCCCTGTTCGGTGTAGGCGAATTTGGTGCGCAGGTTTTTCATTAACAGTGTAACTTCGTTGCGCAGGCGCTTATCGTATTTTTCGAACGCCTCATGACCGTATTCCTTGACGGCCATCCGGAAGATGTCGTTGCTGGCGAACGGGGCCAGTACATTTTGTTTCAGGTTCTGGTTGTAGCGCGATTGCAGCGCTTTGAACTGGTCGGTGTGTTCGATCGGAACGTTGCGGTTGGTCTCCTGAAGGGTGCGCGCCACGTAGCGGTGCAGCGATTCGTCGCGGAACTGGCGCCGCTCTTGGCCCCCGGCATTGGAACCCAACAACCGGATCTCGATGGCTTCGAAGTAGGTCTCCGTGATTTCCAGGCGTTCTTGGGTCAATGGATTTTCCACTTCCGTGCCCATGTCGTTGCTTATGGCGAACAGGTAGTTCTTGATATCCGTTGCGATTTGCTGCTCGTTGTAGAAGAACATGGCTTCCTTGACTTCCTGCAGCACGGTGAAGTTGTACAGGTTGACCAGCGATTCGAGCAGGTCGCCGGAGATCTTTTCGCTGAATTTGCCGTCGTGGAAGAATTCATAGACATGGTCGATGCCGATCAGGCCGTTGCGTTTGCGGTAGCGGTTGTAGAAATGGTTGAACATGTCCAGTGATTCGCGGCCGGAAAAGCCGATGCGGCCCTCCTGCTCGCCTTCGACCATGATGATGTTCCAGCGCGTTTTGCGGTCCAGGCGCTTGACGTCCGCTTCACTCAGCCAGAACGGGATCTGGCCGCCGAAGATCTCCATCTTGAGCAAGAGCATGTTGCGATCGCAGAATTTGCGGTATTGGGCCGGCTTCCGGATCCATTCCTTGACAGCCTTGGATTCGGGGTGCAGGCGCGAAGCGACGATCACCTTGGCGAATTCCTTGAGCACGCGCGGCAGGAAATCGTTCTCGATGGCGGTGCCGAAAAAGCTGCGGTAAATCTGAACCTCGGTGTTATAATCGCGCACGTAGGGAATGGGCAGCTTAAGCACGCGGTCCTGGAACGATTTCTGTTTGTCGATCACGTCCATGTCTTCGGGATTGACCAGCAACATGAACAGCGAGCTAATCGTCTCTTCAAAATTGCCCACCTTATGCACGCCGTCGCTGATCACGCCGTGGATGTTCTGGATCCGGTCCACGTTGTTGGACTTGGCGTCCATGATGGCGAACACGCCGTTATTGGTCTTGGCCAGGCGCGAGTAGAGATAGGATACGGCATTGCTGTCCTTGAAAATGGCGTCGATCCATTTTTGCAGTTCCTGGTTTCGCAGCGGGTCTTTTTCGACCTTGTCGCCGGGGTTGAAAATGCTGACGCCTTCGCCCAGTTTGCGGCTGAATTCGTAGCGCCGCACGTACAGCATGCGCAGGATCTCTTCGGGCGAGCATTTGTCGCTCAATGCGCGATAGATCGAGGAGCAGACCGCGCAGGGCGAGCTTTTGAACAACCATTCGTACTCGCGCCGGATGAACAGGTCGTGCTTGAACGATTCATCCTCGATGATGTCGTCCAGTATTTTGCGCCGGAAAGGTTTCGGGATCTGCATCAAAGGGTGGTCGTGGCTGGGACAGGGGATGATCAACCATTTGTCCAGCGCCGAGGCGTTGATCAAACGATCCGGCTTTGGCTGCTGCTTATTGCGGTCCAGCAACGGGCAGTGGTTGTTTTCGCCAAAATCGAACAGCGAGGGCAGATACGGCAAGCCGAATTTTTCGACATCGATGCGCCACACGGTCTCGTACATGGCGCCCTCGTCCAGGGCCGTATACAATTCCAGTTTGTGCAGCACGTTGTTGAGAAAGGTGCTCTTGCCACTGCCCGGCGGACCGACAAAAACCAGCATCTTGTTGCGCAGCACGCCTTCCTTGAGCGAATCGACCACATTGACCAGGCGGTTGGCCAGCAGACGGTCGGCAAAAAACGGGTTTTCCGTATTGCTGACAAACAGCCGGCTGCAATCGTAATGGATGTAGTTGATGGATTCCGGGTCATTGGGATATTCGTTGACGCCGGTCGGAATATAGTGGTGGATCATATTGTTGAACAACTGGAAAATATTGCGCAGGCAGCGTGCCGGGTTCTCGGCGATCAAGGCCAGGAAGCTGTCAAAACTTTCCATGGTGCGCCGTTTTTTCTGACGCAGCTTGCGCTGCAGGTCGCTGAGGCTCTGTTCGATTTTATGCATGTCCATCTTGCCTCGTCACTTTCCTGTTTTTGACGATGTAGGTGATCGCATGGGCATTGCCCTTGCGCAGGATATGCGTTTTGAGCCTGACTTCGCCGCCCCACAAGAATTCCATGCCGATCATGACGTTGTCGATGAACTCCGGAATCAGTTGTTTGCCTTCGAAGTGGTGCTCGATCTGCAATACGCCTTTGCGCGACGCTTCGTGATCGACCGTGATGTGCGGCGGGTGGATCAACTGGTTCAGGATCAGGTCGCGGTAGTCCCCGGCCTTTTTGCTTTTGATGTAATACTCGCGGGTCATGCGCTGCTGGTTGATCCGTTCGCCGATGACCACCAGTTTGTAGTGGTCGACAAAGTCCTGGTCAATGAAGCTGTTGATAAAGTTGAAGTCGTTGTAATGCTTGCGCACCTTGAAGATGAAGTCGCGGCCTTCGCCGGTTTGGCGGTCGAACCGCTTGCGCTCCTGCACGTCGAGTAAGCGTTCGTATTCGTAGGTCAGCCGGCCTTTCCCAGCCTGAGACTCGATATATTCGAACAGGCGCCAGCCAATGGCATAGGGATTCAGGCCGATTTTAGGCACCGCCGTGACCAGCGCGTTGATCTTGGCAAAGTCAACCTCGTGTCCGGAGATACGGTCATCGCGCAGAAACAGTTCGTAATGCCAGTATGTGGCCCAGCCCTCGTTCAAAATCTTGGTGCGCATTTGCGGCGCGAAAAACAGCGAGGTGTTGCGCACGATTTCCATCACCGATTTCATCCAGTTGTTCTCGTCGCGGTTAAGGAAATCGGAGTGGCGCATCAGGTATTGCAACAGGTCGCGCGGCTCGGGCTTGAGGTCCTCGCAATACTTGTCGTAGTGGGCTTCGAACTCGGGGTACTGGATCTTGATGCTGGCGATAAACGTGCTGTCCGCGTCTTCCGCGACCGCGTCTTTCTTCATCTGGTTGTAGCGCTCCAGCTCCTTGAGATAGTCGGGCGTCTCCACGTTGAGCACTTTTTGCAGGAAAACGTCGAAATAATAATTGAGCCTGTTCGGTTTGCCGCGCTTGGTTTCGCGGTTGTAATCGGCCAGTTCCTGGTAATAACCGACCAGGTTGTCGATGCCGCGCGAAAACTCGATCACGTAGTCAACCCAGCGTCCGTACTTGGTGCGCAGATCGTTGATCAGCCGCTTGTCCGCCAGGGCCTGGCCCACGAAGTCGTCGTCCCAGGTGTGGCGGAAATAGTTGTTGGACTGCATGAAGTCAATATGGCCGATGACGTGATAAAAGATCATCACGTTGAGCCAATCAGGATTGTTGTCGTTGTAGAAGGAGAGCGGCGGTCGCGAATTGATTACCGTCTCGTACGGATTATGCGGGTACAACTCGTACTCTCTTTTGCCCCTGATCACTTCCAGGTCGTGGACCCAGTAGTCGTAGAGCGTGGGGATCATGCCTTTGGTCGTCAATTCGACCAGGTCGCGGTTGGTGACGATGTATTCCATGGATTCGTTGTCAAAGTGCAGGCCCGCGTCATGGGCGCGCTCTTTGCAACCCTCCATGATCTTTTTGGTGTGTTGATCGATTATTTCCATGGTCAGGACACCAGCGCTTTAATGCCTTCCACCAGGCGCCGGTCGTCGGCGTCTTCGGAAAGCACGTTCAGATGAATCAGGTCGGGATGGCGTTCGAGAATGTTCTGGTTCTTGAGGAACCGCTCGAACACGGTGCCGTTGCGACCGGCATAGCGGCTCTGGATTATGGTCACACCGATGCGGCTGACATATTCGAACATGGTGTTCAGTTCGCGGTCATAGACTTTGACGTCGGTCTCCCAGTCATCGCCGTCGCCGCCGTAAAAGACGTAGATATTGTAATCCGCGGCCAGGTTCTCCTTTTCCACAATCTCGTTGACCAGCGAAAAGGCAGTGATGATCTGGGTGCCGCCGGCCACGTTCATATTGTGATAGGTGTAGAAATCAGGCACTTCCTTGGCCTTGGTGTCGTGAAGAATGAAACGCGAGAGCACCTGCTCTTTGTATTGGAACATGAGCCAACTGTAGATCATGACGTGCTGCGAGCAGACCAATTCCGTGGGCTTGCCGCTCATGGATCCGGAATAATCGCGCATGAAAAAAACAACCGCCTGGGATTCGGTGTCTTTTTCGCGCGACATGATGCGGTAGATGTAATCGCGCGGGTTGATCAGCAGGTCTTCGGTCTTGTCCTGATGTTCCGGGTCAAACCGGCCCAGGTGGATATTGGTCTTGATGATCTTCTTGAGCGTGCGCTTTTTGTCCAACACCTGGCCGGAGCCAAAATTGCTATCGGTCAGGTCATAGGAATAACGGGTAAAGACTTTTTTCTTGCCCTTGTCCTTGAGGTTGGGCAACTGGAACTTTTCGGTCAGAATCTTGCCCAGGTCATAGGCGCTGGAGCTGAGTTCGTGTTCATCGCCCTCGCCGCTGCCCGCGCCAACGCCGCCGTCTTCGCCTTCGCCCTCGCCATAAAGCGGGCGCTCGCCGATCACAGCGCCTTCTTCGCCCTCTGCCGTACCCGTGGTTTCACCCGTTTCCTGGGATTCCTGCTGCCCGCTCTTGCCGCGTCCTTCGCCAGACTCCTGATCTTCCGGAACGCGGTTGTCGTGGTAGAGCTTATCCTCGGTCGTGGTCGGCACGATCACGAACTTCTTGCGTCCACCCTGGACCGGTTTGACGATTTTGCCCATGCTGATTTTACGCTTGAATCCGTCCTTCTCGCGTTGCGCGTCGCGCTCCAGCAATTCGTCCAGGGTTTTCAGCGAACGGTAGGACGCGATCATGGGCTCCATCATCAGCAGCGTCTTGGAGTCGCTGGCCGCGTACAGGTCCCTGCCGGGCTGTACGAGGATTGACGGCAGAGGTGTGCGCGGCCCCTGATCTTCATCCGCCCTGTCGCGAGGATCGCCACAATGCTTTTTCATGGCTGCCTCCCGTGGCTCAGCTCTCATCCTGGCGGGTGCAGAAGTAGTCGATCGTCTTCTGTGCGCAGGTATGACAGTAATTAAGTTTTTCGCACATCGTGCTCAAAATCTTGTTGTATAACTTTTCGTTTTCTTCATTAGTCCGGTTGGCCAGCGCGCCCACCAGGCTGCCGGCGCCGGCCACATCGGATTGCAGCCGCACGTCGGTGACGGCCTTGACCAACTCGTTGTTGTCCATGAAGTCGTAATCCGGATCGGTATGCGCCTTGCGTCCGTAAATGCGCCGGATCGTGGTGCGGAACGATTCCTTTTGCTCGTTGTTTTTCAGCCCCAGCCGTTCCTCGACACTGCGGATATAGGTTTCATCAATCTTGATCGCCTTGGATTCGCCGGTGCCCGGATCGGTGTAGCGCCACATGTTGTCCGGCCCGACCTCCTGGGAGTCGATGGCCACGACCATGTTGACGTAGTTCATCACTTCCTTCTTAATGGCGCGCGGCTCGTCCATGTAAGCGTCAAACATGGTGGTGCGCACGCGCTCGCGGTAGAGGGTTTTGGCCAGTTTCAGATCGTCCAAGTATTTTTTGCGGAAGTTGGGTTCCTGCACATAATCCAGGATGACCTGTTCTAGCGCCTTAAAAAAGTTGGCACCGAACATGCACTTGCCCTCCTGGGTGTCGGAATTTTCGATCAGCAACTGGACCGCCCGGCCCAGGTTGCGATGACCGATGCCGCGCTGACCGAAACGTTTGGTGATGTCCGGTTCGCGCTGCAGGTCGTCGATCATTTCGACCAGCGCTTTGATGCTCTTGTCGCCGGCGATCTCACCCGCGGCCAGCTTGCGGATCTCCAGCGGCGTCAGCTTTTCGGAGCGCGGCAGCCTGGTCAGCACCACGGCATTGGACGCCGTAAAGATCAGGTTAGGATCGATATGCAGGTCATCGCCGGCAATGGTGGTCTTGCGTTGCGATCCGAGCGCGTATTGGGTCAACTCTTCCTGGCTGCGGTAATTGGTGTTGTGCCCCACGTAACAGATACGACAGCGGTCGACAATGGGCGCTTCCTCTTTTTCGCCCACAAACCGATTGAATTCCTCGTTGTTGCTGGTGGCGATGATCAACGTGTCAATGGGCCACTTGAAGCCATCGATCTCGATTTCGCGGTTCTGGATCACGCCCAGGTAGACCTGGACCAGGTCTTTTTTATTCTTGAAAATCTCGTCGCTGAAATGGATGCCGCCGCCGCCAACGCGGGCCAGCGCACCCACGCGCAAATCGATCCGGTAAGGATTGTTGGTGTCGGTGATGTGCAGCAGTCGCTGGACCGACTCCTCGCCGAGCAGGTCTTTGGCCGACGAAGTGATTTTGTCGCGGGCCGAGTACTTGCCCGTGACCGTACCCAGCGTTTCGCTCATGGGTACGGGCACGACGCGTATCCGTTTTTTGACTTCTTCCAGGTCATCGTTGGTAAACTCGAGCAAATCGTTCAGGATGTAGTCTGAACAGGCGCCTAGAGAACGGTAGTTATAGCGCAGTGCATCCAACTGCTTGTCGCTGAATCCGAGTTTGCCCAACTCCTCCAGGCTCTTGTCGCGCGTTTCATACAGGTTCATAGCCAGGATCATGGGGTCTTCAAAGGTCTGGGATGTAATTTCGCGCATTCGGCCATACGCGGTCAAGTCGTTCAATCCCGTGAACTTAAAAGTGTAGCGCCGGTTTTGCGGCTGTGCCAAAAAGTCGCGATAGGCGGAGCACAGGTATTCAACAAAAAACGTTTTGCCGTTGCCTGGTTCGCCGACCAGCACAAAGGCCATCTCCGAGGACGACCCGTTTTCAGCCGCATCCTTGACAAAAGAGACGAAACTGTTGATTTCGTCATATAAAGCGACAATGTGCTTAGCGCCGCGCCGGAAAAGCTTGAAGTCGTAAGTTGTTTTACCGTTGGCCTTTACGCGCGCAAAGGCATCGTCTCCATCCAGGATCATGCGCGATACAGCCTGATAAACGTTTTCAAATCGGCGGTTACCCCGCAGCACTTCCTGGATGTGAAAATCGAGAGTTTGATCCTGTTGTTGTCTCATAATATCCTCTTCTCGGGGGTTAGCGATCTGTTCTCAATTCGGTTCGCAACCCTTGTCTTGCATTCTGCTCGTGCGATCATTCAACAGCAAAAGTTAGCAATTCGCTTGCCGCTGAAACACTCGTTAGAGCGTTTTGGTTCAAAAAACTTTTTTCAAAGACCAATACTGTATTAGACGTCCCCATCCCTCCGCATGTTCAAGTCTGCGTCCCTATATTCCATTGTTTTAATATAACTCTGATAGCGGGCATTGCAAACGCAGGATGCAGGGAGATGTGGGAGATTGGCGAGTGGCGGGTGGTTTCATGACTTCCGCCCACCTGCGGTCAACATCGGGATCGGGGAGGGTTCAGCGTACGAAGAATCGCGTCAACCACTACCGCCCTTTCCTCAGCAGGAAGCGCTCACATTAGCTGCGCGCCATACCTCGTTGTTCACCTTAACAGCAGCCGAAACAGGTTACTGAACTGGTCGGTCCATGGCGGGGGCAGGTCGTTTTGGGCCAGATCGTCCGTGCCCCAGCCGAGTTTCTCGCTAATCCGCCTGGCCAGAGCTGGATCGCGGGTAACCAGCATCCAGATGCAGGAGTCAGCGTCCGGATGCACGTCTTCCATGTACGCTTTGACCAGCGCGTGAAGTTGCGTGGCACGGGCCAGGCTGAAGATCAGCGGGCGCAGGTCCAGAACTCGGTTGGATACGTTGAGCAAAATCACGCCGTCCGGTTTGACCACGCGCAGGTATTCACGCATGGCCTCCACGGTCAGCAGGTGGACCGGTACTGAATCGCTGCTGAACGCGTCCAGGATCAGCAGGTCAAGCGCCCCGTCTTTTTCGCGGCGCAACGAGATACGTCCGTCGCCGATGACAAAATCCAGATGCATGCCCCTGGCGCGTGCCTGGGACAGGTAGGTAAAATTCTCCTCGGCAATGCGCTCGTTGTCCGGGTCCAGTTCATAGATGACGAAACGCTGGTCCGGTTCGCCATAGAGCGCCAGTGCGCCGGCGCCAAGGCCCAGCATGCCCACGGCCCGAGGCTGAAGCAGACCGGAGCGCAGCAATTCGCCGGCCGGCGCTGCGGGGTGATGGTAGGCCAGCGGGATATTGGTTTTACCTCCGTCAATGTACTGGCGACCGTGCATGGTCGTGCCGTGCTTGATGTAGCGGATGCCGTCCTGGTCGTAGATTTTGTAAATGCCGTAGAAATTGCGGTGCAGTTTCATGTTACCGGCGCCCAGCAACATCCGCTCCGTCCAGTGCTGCAGCGCCAGGGCCAGCAGCAGGAACACAACCAATTCGCGCGGTCTTTTTTTGAGCGAGAGCGCAGCCGGCAGGATCGGCAACAGCACCAGCAGAAAGAGCGGCGCTTCGCTCAAGGTCCATACATGGCCGGCCAACCAGGGGATCAGCAGCAGCGAAATGACCGCGCCTGTCGCCGCAAAGGCAAACGGTTTGAGCGCGAAACACGGCTTTTTGCCGTCAGCCGACGCATAGGCGGCGAACGTGGCCGCAGCCAACAGCAGCGCGGTCAAGTACTCGATCAACGAGTGGCTGATCAACGGTACGATCCAGTTGATGAACAGGCTGCCGCTGAATCCGCCCAGTGAGATGAACAGATAAAACAGGGTCAGTTGACGCACGTCCGCGGGTTTGGAGCGCACGAGAAGAGCGTGGCAGTTCATGCAGATCACGAACAGCGTCAGCAGGTGCAGCACCAAGCTGAGCAAGGTGGGGAAACCGACGCGGATCACGCTCATCAGGAACAGCATCAAACCGATGAGCAGCGCCCAGATCCGATGCTGCTCGAGCCAGGCCGGGAACCACATACGCCGCTTGAAGAGCACCACAAAGGTCGCCAGGTACACGGTCAAGGGCAACACCCACAGAAACGGGATGGCCGCAATGTCCAGGGTGATCACGTTGGTGGCGGCCAGCGACATGGCCGAGGCAGCCGCGGTAGCCAGAAACCAGCGCCCTTTGGCGCGAAAGGGCAGCGGGCAGGGGTGCGCGTTGTCCTGCGCCGTTGCTTCCCGCACCACACGGCGGCGCGGCATGCACCCCCAAAGCAGAATCAGCAGCACGCCGTAACCGGTCCACCAGAGTGTACGCTGTCCGCTCAACGGCAGCAGCGGTTCAACCACGGCCGGGTAGAGCAGCAGGGCCAGGATCGAACCTGCGTTGGACGGACTGTACAGGCTGTAGGGGTTGTCGCGCTGGGGCAGATCCGAGACCGAGAGCCAGCGCTGCAAGGCCAGGCTGGCCATGGACAGGGTAAAGAACGGCAAACCGACCGTCAGCAACAGCTTGAGCGTCACGTTGAGAAAGATCGGCAAACCGCTGCCAGCGCTTTCGAGCAGGTGGAAGTGGAACGGCAGGTAACCCAGCGACAGGAGCAGGAAAAGCCAGTACCAGCGCGCAGCGCGGAACACGCCCAGCTTGCGCTGTCCGGCATGGGCCACGGCATAGCCGCCCAGCAATAGTCCCTGGAAAAAGACCATGCAGGCGCCCCAGACCATGTAACTGCCTCCAAACACGGGCAATAGAGCCTTGGCCACCATGGGCTGAACGAAAAAAAGCAAAAAGGCGCTTAAAAAAACCGCCACTTGATATATTATAATGCGATTCATTGGTTGCGTACCAGCTTGAATAGAATATGCGCTCCGGCCAAGGAGCCCGCTCACCCTTGACCATCGCTGTTTCAAGCCCTGTACCGCAAGGAAATAAGTATTAGAAATCAATTTGAGGACCGTCATGAACCGGATAGCGACACTCAGCAGCGTCATCCTGGCCACCTTCATCGGTTTTGCCGGCATATGGTACATTCACGCCTATGCTTCGGTGAAACACATGACCCAGCGCGTGCCTACCCAGCGCGAGAAGAAACCAGACAAAAAAGAAGCGCCGGTCAATATCGAAGGCACGCTGACAACGTATGACGGCGAGCCGTCCGCTATACTGGAAACCTGGCCACAATTTCGCGGCGCCGATTTCGATAACATTGCCAAGGATCTCACGCCCCTGGCCGATACCTGGCCTGAGCAAGGGCCGCCTGTTGTGTGGACGATCACGTTGGGGCAGGGCTATGCCGGAGCTGTTGTGCATAGCGGTCGCGTATATGTCATGGACTATGACGAAGAAAAGGGCGGCGATGCGTTGCGTTGTTTTTCACTGGATGACGGCCGTGAAATCTGGCGTCGTTTCTACAAGGTGAAAATCAAGCCCTGGCATGGCATTTCGCGCACCGTGCCGGCCACGGACGGTAAACACGTGGTCAGCATTGGCCCGATGTGCCAGGTCATGTGCTGCGACGCCGCTACCGGCGCGTTCAAGTGGGGCCTGGATATGATGCGGGAATACAACACGCCGGAGCTGGACTGGTATTCAGGACAGTGCCCGCTGCTGGACAATGGCAAGGCCATACTCGCGCCCGGTGCCGATGTGCTGATGCTGGCCCGTGACTGCGAAACCGGTGAAGTGCTCTGGGAAACGCCCAACCCCGGAGAATGGAAAATCTCGCACGCATCGATCATGCCCATGACGTTCAAGGGTAAAAAAATGTATGTCTATTCCGCGGTGGGCGGCTTGGTCGGCGTATCAGCCGAAGGCGCCGATGCCGGCCAGATCCTGTGGGACAGCGATGCCTGGACCTACAAAGTGATCGCGCCTTCGCCCGTCATCTTTGACGACGGCCGAATTTTCTGTACGGCCGGCTACGGTCGCGGCAGCATGATGCTGCGCCTGAGCCAGAGTGAGAACGGGTATCGTGCCGAATCGCTCTATACGCGGCCCATGACCGTCTTCGCCTGCGAGCAGCAAACACCGATTCATTATAAAGATCACCTGTTCACGGTGTTGCCCAACGACGCCAAGCGCCTGCGCAAACACTTCGTCTGCATGACGCCCGAAGGTGAAGTGCGCTGGACCAGCGGTCGCGAATACCGGTTCGGCCTTGGACCCTACATGGTCGCGGACGGCAAGTTCCTGATCCTTGACGATGACGGTCTGCTGACCATGGCCGCAGCCACGCCGGAAGCGTTCCGACCGATCACCCAGGCACATGTTCTCGACGGGCATGAGGCATGGGCGCCCATGGCCTTGGTCAAAGGCCGGCTGATCCTGCGCGATTTAACCACGATGAAATGTCTTGATTTGCGTGCGGAAGCAGAATAATATACATCATTTACTGTTGATCCGTAGTGATTGGCGTTGAGACTCATGTACATCGCAATCAGGAACGAGAAGACGATGAATAGATGGCTAAGCCTGCTGTTAATGCTTGCCGGAGTACTCGGTGTGGGCCGGGCTGCCGAACAAGCCGCCGATGTATTCACCTATGACATCGAGAAGTATCGCAAGGTGGATCCGAAGTTGATTTTATACCAAGAACGGCAAGGTATTGCCGTTCCGTTGGAGCAGCCACGCGCACTGGCTGCGTCGTTCGAGGGCGTTTTCTTTGTGGGCGGCGAAAAGGGGTTGGTCGCGCTGACGGCGGATGGCACAGTGAAATGGAAGCTGACGCTGAACGCGCCCGTGCATTGCCTGGCCGTGGGTCCGGATGGAGACATGCTCTATACCGGCATGCGCGATCACATCGATGTGCGCGATACCAATAACAGTTCATTAAAAAAAACCTGGCCCAAGGTCGAAGGTAAGCCGTTCCTCTCTTCGCTGAACGCCGGTGACAAACTGGTTTTTGCCGCCGATGCCGGCAACCGCAAAGTCTATTTTTATGCCAAAGATGGGACCGTTAAAAAAACACTGGACGGTCGGCACGAAAAAGTGCGCAGCTTTATCATTCCCAGTCCGCATTTCGATTTGGCCACCGCGCCTTACGGTATGCTCTGGGTGGTCAATCCGGGTTATAAGAAATTGGAGCACTATTCCATCGACGGCGAGAAACAGCAGTCGTGGGGCATCTCGGGCATCGACATCGAAGCGTTTGTCGGCTGCTGCAATCCCTCGGATATCGCGATTCGATCCGATAGCCATTTCATCACGGCTGAAAAAGGTTTATGCCGGGTCAAGGTCTATGAACCCAATGGCGACTTTCTGGGCGTGGTCGCTGGACCCGAACAGTTCGGGCGTTATGAAGGCGCGCTGGACCTGGCCGTGGACGAGGACGACAATGTTCTGGTGCTCGACCCCTCGCGCAAGATGATCCGGGTATTTGAAGAAAAAGAATAAATAAGGAGCGTCTGCCATGGATGCCATGCCTGATCACCAGATTGGCCCATCATTACTTGATCGCCGCAAGTTCCTGCGCCTGTTCGGACGCGCTTCGATCGGTACGGGCCTGTTGGGAATGGGCGCAATGCTCGCGCTGCGCAAAGGCGAAAACTGCTGTCCCGCCGCGTGCGCAAGTTGTAGGTTTCAGCATGAAGGCTGCCGCTTGCAGAGCATGCTGGACACGAACCACGCAATTTCGGATTGCGAATATTCCACGCAACACCCGACACCCGACACTCTAACTAAGGAGTAAGTCATGGATAATGAATCCCGAAATCCTGCGACTACGCGGCGCGATTTTATCAAGCGTAGCTGCGGCTGTGCAGCCCTGGTTTCGCTGGGCGGTTTATCCGCGGCTGCGGCGCGGCGCTGTCAGGGCGTGGACACGGTCTGGCAGATCGACCCTTATAAATGCGTCCAATGTGGCAAGTGCCGCACTGAATGCGTGATCGATCCCTCCGCGGTCAAATGTATGCACGCCTATACCGTTTGCGGCTACTGCGATCTGTGCTTCGGCTTTTTTCAGCCCGAAGCCAAAACGCGGCACTCGGGTGCCGAGAACCAGCTCTGCCCCACCGCGGCCATCATCCGCACCTTTATCGAAGAGCCGTATTACCAGTATAAGATCAATGAGGACCTGTGCGTGGGTTGCGGTAAGTGCGTCAAAGGTTGTTCCACGTTCGGTAACGGCTCGTTTTACCTGCAAATCATGCAACACCTCTGCCTGAACTGCAACGAGTGCGCCATAGCCCGCGCATGTCCGGCCGACGCCATCACGCGCGTGCCGGCTTCTGAACCGTATGTCAAGAAGGGAAAATAACGCTGCCCATGAAAAAATCCACCTGGAAACGATCCTTCCCCCTGCTGCTCCGACTGCTGCTGCCGCTCTACCTGCTGGTCCTGGCACATGGCGTGACCCATGCCGCAGACCGGTTCCCGCAACCGGAATTCGAAACCGCTTACTCCCATCCCAAAGCGATCTGGCCCGACGTGCGCGCCCATTGGCTGGAGTATCTGGATGTAGTGGTGCTGGCCGGAACATTGTCACTGGCTGCATATCTGGTGTTGAAGCTGCGTTCGCGCGGTGCCGTGTTCTGGCTGATGATTTTCTGTCTGATCTATTTCGGGTTCTGGCGTCAGGGTTGCGTATGCGCGGTCGGTTCGATTCAGAACGTGGTTGCGGCCCTGACCGATCCTTCGTTCACGATCCCGATCCCGGTTTTGCTGTTCTTCCTGCTGCCAATGCTGTTCGCGCTGCTGTTCGGTCGCGTTTTCTGCGCCGCGGTCTGCCCGCTGGGCGGAATTCAGGATGTGGTGGTCATGAACCCGGTCAAGGTGCCCACCCAACTGGACCAGGCGTTGCGCCTGCTGCCCAGCGTCTACTTAGGCGCGGCCGTGCTCTGCGCAGCTACAGGCGCAGGCTTTATCATCTGCCGCTATGACCCGTTCATCGCCCTGTTCCGATTGAGCGGCAGCTTTGCCATGCTGGTGACCGGCGCGTTTTTCCTGGTGCTAGGCATCTTCATTGCCCGGCCATACTGCCGCTGGTTATGCCCTTACGGCGTGTTGCTGAGCTGGTTGAGCTGGTTGAGCTGGCACCATGCGCGCATCACGCCCGACGAGTGCATCCAATGCCGCCTGTGCGAAGATTCCTGCCCCTTCAATGCGATCGAGCGACCGACGTCGGAAAACAGCGATCTGAACAGCGAACAGGGCGTGCGCAACCTGATCGTTGTGCTGGCGCTGGTTCCGTTGATTATCGGGTTGTTCGCCTGGGCCGGTTCGCTGAGCCATGCATGGCTGGCGCGATTGAACATGAATACAAGCATGGCCGAACAAATCTTAAAAGAAAAAAGCAACGCAACGGTTGCGACAACGCTGGAAAGCCGTTCATTCCGTGATACCGGCAAGCCGCCCGCCCAGTTATATCGCGATGCCGCAACCTTGCAGCAAAGGCTCCGGCGCGGAGGCTGGTGGTTCGGCGCATTCGTCGGCCTGGTGCTCAGCGCCAAGCTGGTGCGGCTCTCGATCCGACGCAGCCGCACCGATTTCGAGGCGGTTAAAATGCTCTGCCTCAGTTGCGCCCGTTGTTTTGATTATTGTCCAGTGGGCAAACCGGTTAAAGGCCGGGCCGCAGCAAGTGCTAAACGAAAGAAAGGTGTATCATGAGCGAAGAAAACCAAGACGCCGCCCTGGTAGTCGATAAAAAACGGCAAACGCTGTGCAGCATATTAACTGGACTGGCCATCGTGGCGGGCTTGTTTGGCGTGGTGATGTTTATTCTACTGACCGTAAACTATTTACGATTGACGCAAACCGATCCGCTGAATGCGCCGCACCTGGTCAGCCTGATGACCCAGGCCCAGGCCCAACCTAAGAACCAGTCGCTGACCGCATCGGTGCGCGAAATGGACCTTCTGGCGCGCCAAGCCTATTTCGGCAGCCGTCGCATGGCCGAAGCCGGCGCCTATTACATCATGTTCAGCGTTATCGTCATGTTGTTGTGTTTGAGAAGTCTGAAATCCATGCACGAAAAGGAACCTGATCCAATGAAAAATCCCGCCAACATCGATCCCCAGCGCGCGCTGGTCGCGTCGCGCCCCTACGTAACCGCCATGGGCATAGTCATGTTCGCTGTCGTTTTCGTTCTGCACCTGATATATCCCGGCGATACGGACCTGTTTGTCGCGGCTGCCCATGCCGCCGAGCAACCCGAGCAAACCCAGACCGCAATGGAACCCATACAACTGGCGCAAGCCAAGCCTGCGGCCCAGCCAAAGCCTGCCACCACTGCCGCGGAAGCCTATCCGGATTGGGAAGCGCTCAAAAAACAGTGGCCCACCTTCCGTGGTCCGGGCGGTCAGGGCATTGCCTATACAAAGGACGCGCCGGTCAAGTGGGACGTAGAAACCGGCGACAACGTGCTCTGGCAAGTGGATGTGCCGCTGGCCGGCCTGAATTCGCCTGTGATCTGGGACCGTCGCATCTACATGAGCGGCGCTGACGACGAGTCGCGCGAGGTGTATTGCTTTGACGCGGACAGCGGCAAGCTGCTCTGGCGGGAAAAGGTGACCGACGTACCGGGCAGCCCCGACAAGTTGCCAGAAGTCACCGACGACACCGGTTATGCCGCGCCCAGCATGGCCGTGGATGGGATCCGCGTCTATGCCCTGTTCGGCAACGGCGACCTGGCCTGTTTCGACCTGGAAGGCAACAAGGTCTGGGCCCGCAACCTGGATGTGCCGGAAAACCATTACGGTCATTCATCCTCGCTCTATACCTGGATGGGCCGCCTGCTCATCCAATACGATCACGGCGCTGAAACCGCCCTGCTGGCGCTGGATTGCAAGACCGGCAAAGATGTGTGGAAAACGGAGCGCGATGTGAGCATCTCCTGGTCGTCGCCCATGCTCTACCAGTTCAAAGGAAAAATGCAGATCGTGCTCAATTCCGATCCTTACGTAACCGGATACGACGCCGAAACCGGCAAGCAGCTCTGGCAGCATGAATGCATATCCGGCGAGGTCGGTCCTTCGCCCGCGTTCTGGAACAATCGCGTTTTCACCGTCAACGACAACGCCAGTCTGGCCTGCATCGACCTGGCCAGCAATGAAATCGCCTGGGAAAAGGAAGACGACCTGCCTGATTGCGCCAGCCCGCTCGCGGTCAATGGTTATGTGCTGATCTACGCCAGTTTCGGCGTACTCACCTGCTATAAAACCACGGATGGCGAACTGGTCTGGCTGAAGGAATTCGATGAAGGCGCCTATTCATCACCAGTTTTTGCCGACGGCAAGATCTATACCATGGATCGCACGGGCCTGATCCGGATCATCGAGCCGGCGGACGAATACAAAGAAATCGGCAAGTTTTCGCTGGGCGCGAACTCGAACAGCACGCCGGCCTTCATGGACGGTCGCATGATCATCCGCTCTTCGGTAACGCTCTACTGTTTCGGCAAGTAATGGCAACGGTCCCTGGTGGCGAAGGCGTTCCGCCTCTGAGGAAGCAGAGCAGAAAGCGGAGCAGAAAGACACAGCAGGAGAAAAACATGAATCAAGTGACTGAACCTCACCCATGCGCTTGTGGCGGTCCGGATCTGGACCTGGAAGATATCGATCGCATTGTCGCCGAGATCGGCGACAAACGCCATCACCTGTTGGCCATTCTGCGCACGATCCAGTCCAACTACCACTACCTGCCAGAAGCCGCGTTACGGCGCGTGTGCGAGATCACTGAAATCACACCTCAGGTCATGGCCAGCGTCTCCACCTTTTATCCGCGCTTCCGCCATACGCCTATGGGCGATCATACCATTGATGTCTGCGACGGTACGGCCTGCCATGTCAAGGGTGCGGAACGCGTGTTCGATGCAATCAAACGCGAACTCAACATCGATCCGGACAATGACACGGACCCGGAAGGTCGATTCACCATCCAAAAGGTGGCCTGCCTTGGATGCTGTACTCTAGCGCCGGTCGTACGCATCAATGAAGTGGTCTACGGCCATATCCGGCCCGACAGCGTGCCCGGCATGCTCGAGGATTTTATACGCCAACTGACCCAGGGCGGCCGGCGCAAGACCGCGGGTCCGCGCAAACGCAATGGCGAGTGCCAGGGCGAAGTGCGCGTCGGGCTGGGCTCCTGCTGCGTGGCCGGCGGCAGCGGCAAGGTAAAAGATGAGCTGGAGCACACGCTCGATCATCTCGAAATCAACGCCGAAATTAAACCGGTCGGCTGCGTCGGCATGTGCCACCACACGCCCCTGTTGGAAGTGGTCCGGCCCGACAACGCCAACAAGCTCTACACCAAGGTTAAGCCCAAGGACGTCAAACGGATCGTACTGCGCCATTTCACACCCAACCCGCTCAAAAAATGGAAGGCCCTGCTCTACCATCACCTGGAGCAATTCTACACCGACGAGACGACCCATCTCGAAAAATACACCATTGACGTACGCGATCCGCCCGTGGCCGCGTTCCTGGACAGGCAGCAGCACATTGCCACCGAATTCTGCGGCTTTCTCGAGCCCGGCAACCTCGAAGAATACCGCCAACTGGGCGGCATGGAAGGTTTGCTGCGCGCGGTAAAAGAATATAAACCCGCCGACATCCTTGACATCGTCAAGCAGAGCAACCTGCGCGGCCGCGGCGGCGCGGGATTTCCGTCCTGGCGCAAGTGGTCGTTCGTGATCGATGCCAAGAACCCGGAAAAATACATTGTTTGCAACGGCGACGAAGGCGATCCGGGTGCGTTCATGGACCGCATGATCATGGAATCCTACCCGTTCCGCCTGCTCGAGGGCATGATGATCGCGGCCTACACCATCGGCGCTCGGGAAGCGTTTCTCTATATCCGCGACGAATACCCGCTGGCCGTGCTGCAAATCAAGGATGCCTTGAAGCAGCTCGAAAAGGCCGGATTTATTGGTAAAAACCCGGAGCAAACCGGTGTGCCGCTGACCTTCAACATCATCGAAGGCGCAGGTGCGTTTGTCTGCGGCGAAGAAACCGCCCTGATCGCCTCGATCGAAGGCCGGCGCGGCACGCCCACGTTCCGGCCGCCTTATCCGGCTGTGCGCGGCTTATGGGGCCGGCCCACGCTCGTCAACAACGTGGAGACCTATTCGCTGATCCCCTGGATCCTGCGCAACGGCGCCGAAGCTTTCAACAAGATGGGCACGGAAAAGAGCAAAGGCACCAAGGTGTTCTCGTTGGCCGGCAAAATCGTGCGTGGCGGCTTGATTGAAGTGCCCATGGGCATCACCCTGCGCCAGATCGTCGATGAGATCGGCGGCGGCATTGCCGATGGCCGGCAGCTCAAAGCGGTCCAGGTCGGCGGCCCGTCCGGCGGTTGCATTCCGGTATCGCTGATGGACACGCCAGTGGACTACGAAGCCTTGACCAAAGCCGGCGCCATGATGGGTTCCGGCGGCCTGGTCGTGCTGGACGATTCCGATTGCATGGTCGACGTGGCGCGTTACTTCCTCTCCTTTACCCAGATCGAATCCTGCGGCAAATGCACGCCTTGCCGCGTGGGCACGCGGGTGATGCTGGATCTGCTCGAAGACCTGTGCGCCGGTCGCGGCAAAAAGGGCGATGTCGAAAAACTGGAACATATCGCCGAAGTGATCAGGACCCAGAGCCTGTGCGGCCTGGGCAAGACCGCGCCCAACCCGGTGCTGACCACCATCAAATATTTTCGTGACGAATACGAAGCCCACATCGCGGGTCATTGTCCGACCGGCAAATGCAAAGGCCTGATCGCCTACGAAATCAGCGACGACTGTATCGGCTGCACCAAATGCGCCCAGCAGTGTCCGGTGGACGCCATCGCGCCCCGACCCTACAAGCTGCACGAAATCATTCACGAAAAATGCACCCAATGCGACACCTGCCGCCTGATCTGCCCCGTGGACGCGGTGAAGGTGGTGAATAAAAAATCATGAATATCCAATCCCTCGGCATCTGCGTTCCGGCCAAGTGCCCGAAACACTGCGCGTTCTGTGTCTCTTGTTTTTCAGATGATGGGTTGGGTTCCGGCGGTCGCAGCCGGACCGTATCG
>CAZOLK010000074.1:0-21042 GCA_964580325.1 uncultured Verrucomicrobiota bacterium
CGGCGCGGCTGGGCTGGGATTGACCCTGATCCTGCTCGCTGCCGTGCACGCGGCCTGGATCACGCTGACGCTTTCCGCGGTGGCGCTTGGATTGGGCCTTGCCCTGGTCTTGCGCGGTGCCGTGCGCGTGGTCGCCATTCTGGCCCTGGCCGCGCCGCTGCCATGCTGGGCCCCGCTGCTGCAGCGCGTGACGCTCGAAAAGGCCTGGCATGATTACACCATTGTCGAAACCGCCCAATCGCGTTACGGAAAAATGATGGTTGCCCGTCAACACGATCAGGTCAGCTTTTTTGAAAACGGCCTGCTGCTGGGCAGCCTGCCCAACGTCGAGTCATGCGAGTCCACCGTCCATAGTGCGCTGACATTGCACCCGCGGCCGCGACGTGTGCTGCTGCTCGGAGAAACCGCGCCGGCCGTGGTGCATGAAGCGCTGAAGGATCCCGGTCTGCACATCGTCTGCGTGGAACTGGATCCGGGCTGGATCACAATCAAGCGCAAACACGACCATACGCCGCTGGACCACGAACGGATCGACGTGGTCCAGGCTGACGGCCGGCGCTACCTCAAAACCACGCGCGCAACGTTCGATGCCATCATCGTCGCCCTGCCCGCGCCGTCCACGATACTGCTGAACCGCTATTACACGCTCGAATTCTTCCACGAAGCGCACGCCCGGTTGAAGCCCGGCGGGCTATTGGTGTTGTTCCTGCCGGCCATGGCCAATTACCCCAGCCCGGAGCTGCTGGCCTTATGGAAGAGCGTCAAGCAGTCGCTGGACCAAGCTTTCGCGCATACGCGGCTGTTGCCCATGAACCGGACCTACCTGTTGGCTTGCCGTAGTGAGGGTGTGATCAGCGACGATGCCGAGGTTTGGCGTGCAGCGTTTGCGCGGCGCAGCGTGACCAACCTGTACTTCAACCAATACTATATTCCCTATCTGCTGACCGAGGACCGCAAACGGATGGCCGCGGAAGGGTTGGCCGCGACCACGGCTATGGACAACCGCGATTTCCGGCCCGGCGCCCAGTTCTACGCCACCCAGTACTGGTCAGCCTATGCCTCACCGCAAATCACGGCTGCGTTGCGCGCGCTGGGCTGCGCAGCACCGATTGCCTGGTTTGCGCTGCCCCTGGTTCTGGTGTTGTCGGCCGCGCTATTGCGTCGTTGGCGCGGCTATCGCGCGCTGGCCGCCCTCAACGTAATGGGCTGGACCGGATTCAGCGAGTTTGCTTTTCAGATCCTGATCATAATGACCTACCAGGCGATCTATGGTTATGCCTACCACTGGATCGCCGCCATTTTCGCCGGCTTCATGCTCGGCCTGGTCTACGGCGGTTGGCGCACCCTGGGTCTGACCCAGAACGAACGCGGCTTATGGCGCCGGCTGAGCGCAGTCCAGGCCTGTATCGCGGCGTATCCGCTGCTGCTGATCGCGGTGATCATGCTGGCGCGCACAAGGTTTTTTGCCGCGTTTTCGGTCATGGAAATCGTGTTTCCGCTGCTTTCTTTCATGGCTGGCGCATTCGGCGGTCTCCAATTTCCGCTGGCCCAGCGCAGCCTGTCGCGAGCCTGGGGGCAGGGCGCGCGTTCAACCGGATTGGTCTATGGGGTGGATCTGGCCGGTTCGAGTCTGGGCGCGCTGCTGATGGGTTCGTTCATGGTCTCCATCCTGGGCGTGCAACAGGTTTGCTGCTGGCTGGTCTGCATCAACCTGGCCACCCTGGCTGGCCTGCTCATGGCGGGCGAAGATGGTCATTAGCCCAAAACCAAGCTGCAAAAAACCAAAAGCAAGGAAAACAGACCAACCACCAGGTTAACGGACTACGTAAAGTGAAATCCGCAACGTTAACGTAATCCGTAAAGCCCTTTTCCACCCCTAAAACTTCCCCAAAAACCAACAGCACCACAACACCCACCTACACGATATGGCAAAACCGCAACCTGCTCCTTCCCCCCTGCTCCCTGAACCCTACCCGGAATCCTCTACATTTTTTCGCTTGCGTTGACACCATGCATAGGTTAAATATAAACAGATACTTAAAGATACCCAGTGTCTTCAGGACAAGGTGACTTCCGGTTCGCAAGGATCGGGGGAATTCCTGACCGGCGGTAGCAGCCCGCGAGTTTTGGACCCGGTTTGTTCCGGAACTGATGCGGTACTCCTTATAAAAAGGATATCCGCAGCCGACAGTACAGTCTGGATGAGAGAAGAAACATAAGTGGCGTCGTCTACGCCGTCCTGGAGAGTATACTCTTCAGGTTTTTTTTTAGGATTATGAGTACAATGATAATGAAACAACAACAGCCTTTCGCCCCCGCCATGCATGACGCCATCCCAACCCTGCGCGAGGGAGGCATGGTGATCGTGGTTGACGATGAACGACGAGAAAACGAGGGCGACCTGATCGTGGCCGCGGAAAAGGCCACGCCGGAAAACATCAATTTCATGGTGAAACACGGACGCGGCCTGGTCTGTGTGGCCATGGAGCGCGAGCAACTGGCGCGTCTCGGACTCTCGCGCATGTCAACGGACGGTATCGGCGATATATACCGCACCGCGTTTATGGAATCCGTGGACGCGCGCTACAACGTGACCACGGGCATCAGCACCCATGACCGCGCCGAGACCGTTCGCGTACTGATCTCCGAGCAGAGCGGCCCCGGCGACATCACCCGGCCCGGCCATGTTTTCCCGCTGGAAGCCGTTGAGCATGGCGTGCTGCGCCGCGCCGGGCATACCGAGGCATCGGTGGATCTGGCCCGTCTGGCCGGCCTGAAACCGGCCGGCGTCATCTGCGAGATCCTGCGCGATGACGGCCAGATGGCGCGCATGCCCGAACTGCGCGAATTCTCGCGCACCCACGACATACCAATCATTACCATCGAGGACCTGATCGCCTTCCGTAAGAAGCACGAGAAATTGGTGCATCTTGAAAATTCAGTGCGCATGCCCACCAAGTTCGGCGAGTTTCAGTTGCATATGTACCATTCCATTCCGGGAAACGAACACCACTTGGCCCTGGTCATGGGCAACCCGCAAGACCAGGCCATGCCCCTGGTGCGCCTGCACAGCGAGTGCCTGACCGGCGACGTGTTCGGTTCCATGCGCTGCGATTGCGGCAACCAGCTCGAAGCGGCCATGCAGATGATCGCCGAACGCGGTCATGGCGTTCTGCTCTACATGCGCCAGGAAGGCCGCGGCATCGGACTGGCCCACAAGATCCATGCCTATAAACTACAGGAGAAAGGCCTGGACACGGTGGAAGCCAACACCCAGCTCGGGTTCGAACCCGACTTGCGCGATTACAGCGACGCGGCCCAGATCCTGCAGGACCTGGGCGTAGACAAGATCGAGCTGCTGACCAACAATCCGCTCAAGATTGAAGGCCTCGAGCAATACAGCATCTGCATCGCCAGGCGCTCGCCCCTGATCATTCCGTACTGTAGCCACAATCACCGCTATCTGGAAACCAAAAAAGAGAAGCTGGGCCACCTGCTTTGAGTACGTTGCGGCAGCAAAGTCCGGTTACGGGGAAGCAATTATGAAAGGACGCCGCGAGGCACGACTGTGGGCGGTACAATTCCTGTTCCAACGCGATTTCAACAACGGCGACCTGGAACTTGCCCTAGACGATTTCTGGGCAGAACGTCCGACCGAACCACGCTATAAGGCCTTCACCGAAGACGTCATTCGCGGTGTCGAACAGCACCGGGCCGAAATTGACGCCAAGCTGCGGGTCTATGCCAAAAACTGGGACCTGCACCGCATGGGCGCGGTGGATCGCAATGTGATGCGCGTAGCTATGTATGAAATGCTCTTTCGCAACGATGTCCCGCCCGTGGTCTCGATCAACGAGGCCATCGAACTTGCCAAAGATTTGAGCGGCGAAGAATCGGGCCGGTTTGTCAACGGCATCCTTGACCGAGCCAGTCGCGATCTCGACCGGCCCGCGCGCGCGGCCGAACCGGTCAACTGGAAACTGCCTAAAGGAAAGGAATAAACGGTCAATACATGGTCACCTGGGTTCAAGCACTTACCAAAGCACGAAAAAACGTATTCAACCGCATCTCACGCATCCTCTCCCGATCCGGCTCGCTGGACGATGTCTCGCTCGAAGAACTGGAAGAACGCATGCTGCAAGCTGACCTGCATGTCGGGCTGGTCACGGAGATGATCGACCGGCTGGAAAAATCATACCAGGGCCTGGAGGTTTCGCGTAAGCAGATGCTGCGCGAAATGCTGGTCAAAGCCCTGCCCGAACCAGCCCATGTGGAGTGGCGCCACGAAAACGCCAAACCGTGGACGGTCCTAATCGTCGGCGTCAACGGCTCAGGTAAAACCACGACTTGCGCCAAGCTGGCAAACCTGGCCATGCAGCAGGACTGCCGCGTGGTCCTCGGCGCCACCGACACGTTTCGCGCCGCCGGTTCGGACCAACTGAGGCTCTGGGCCGAGCGTATCGGCTGCCCGGCCATCACCGGCAAGATGGGGGCCGATGCCGCGGCCGTGGCCTATGACACGCTCGATTCCGCCATTTCACGCGAAAGCGACGTGGCCGTCATCGATACGGCCGGCCGCATGCACACCCGCAAACCGCTAATGGACGAGTTGAAGAAGCTGGATCGCGCCCTGGCCAAACGCATCCCGGAGGCGCCCCACGAGGTATGGATCGTCCTTGATGCCTCCATCGGCCAGAACGCGCTCTCCCAGGCCCGTTTTTTCCACCAGGTCGTACCACTGACCGGCGTGATCGTCAGTAAACTGGACGGCTCTTCCAAGGCTGGGTTCCTTTTTTCAGTCTCCCGCGAACTGAACGTACCGATTCTCTACGCCGGTCTCGGCGAGGACGAGAACGACCTAGTCCCGTTCGATCCGGCTGCGTTCGTCGACGCGTTGCTCGGGGATAAAGACGCGACCGAAGAGCAGCACGATGCCTGACTGCTCCACGGACCAACGCTACATGGCGCGCGCCCTGGACCTGGCGCGCCAGGGCTTGGGGCTGACCCGTCCCAACCCGCCGGTCGGCGCCCTGATTGTGCGTAACGGACAGGTCGTTGGCGAAGGCTTTCACCAGCGCGCCGGCGGACCGCACGCCGAAGTCGAAGCTTTACATGAGGCCGGAGACGAGGCGCGCGGCGCCACGCTCTACGTCACCCTGGAGCCCTGCTCCACCACCAACCGCACGCCGCCTTGCACCGAAGCGATCCTGCGCTATGGCTTGCGCGAAGTAGTGGTGGCCATGCGCGATCCTAATCCCAAACATGCAGGCCGCGGCATCGAGATGCTGCGCGACCAGGGCGTTCATGTGCGCGAAGGCGCATGCCGCGACCAGGCCGAAGATCTGCTGGCCCCGTTTGCCAAATGGATCACTCGCGGCTTGCCCTTTGTGACGCTGAAACTGGGCATGACGCTTGACGGTAAAATCGCCGATGCGCAGCGCCGTTCACGCTGGATCACCAGTGAAGCTTCACGCGAATACGTCCAGGCATTGCGCCGCGCTAGCGATGTCATCCTTGTCGGCGGCGGCACCCAACGAATGGACGATCCTTCGCTCTGGCCCAGGCCGGACCTGGGCCGAAATCCGCTTCGGATCATTGTGAGCAGCCAATGCAACCTGGATCCCAAAGCGCAAGTATTGAACGACGCACACGCCAACCGCACCCTGGTGGCGACCACGGCGACAAGCCCGCGGGAACGGCGCCGCGCCGTGGAGCAAACCGGCGCCCAGGTGCTGATCCTACCCTCTATTAAAGGTCGCGTGGACCTCAACGCCTTGGCAACCCGATTGGGACAAATGGAACTGCTGCACATCCTGTGCGAAGGCGGCGCGGAACTGGCCTGGGCCCTAGTCCAAGCCGACCTGGTCGACGAATACCGTTTTTTCATTGCCCCGTTCCTGCTGGGCGGTAGCGAATCCCCGGGCTGCATCGGCGGCAAAGGCTTCACGATCCAGGAAAAAAAACCGCTGCACATCAAACACAGCAAAACAATCGGTCCGGACTTGCTCGTTACCGCGGAACCTGTGCGGGGAACGTAGCGTTCACTTCCAGATGAACGCCGCCAGAGTACATGCTCGACACTGAACGCACCCAACAGATTTATCAATTCACGCAACGGCAGGATCAACCCGCTGTCCGGCACGACCTCAGACAACTCTCAAAGGCGGTCAGGGATGACATCTAGCTCCCACACTTCGTCGCACACTTTGTCGTCTACGCTTCGTCGCACACTTTATCGGCTGTTCCACTTCGTCGGCTTGAGCATGGCCCGGCTGTCCGCTCAATGAAAAATCCCTACAAACCCGGAAGCGCCTTCATGTTTTGCCCAGCGGGGCGGCCAAAGCTCAAGTAATGGAAGCTTTTCATCAGGTAGTTGAACAGCTTCTCATCACTTTTTGAGTGGCATACATCGACTACGCAGACGGGCTTGATAGCCTTGAATTCTTGATAGAGCAGCGATTGATCGACTTGCACTTCCTCTATCGTTGGCCGCCGTTGTGGCCCTGTGGTCCGACGAGATGGCAACGTGATCAAGGAGAGCATTTCCAATTTTTTTACTTTTTTATATTGTACCCCCTACCCCAAAACCGTTACTATTACAAATAATGTATAAAATAGTTAGGTGTAAATTATGTGCTTTTATTGGAATATAGCCATCTGCAAATTTGTTAGATTTAGATTGATATTATGTCTGTTGACAACGATCACACTCTGGATGCTTGGTTTAAACGCACACGCTCAATCTCTGTTGTACTGGGGTGGCGGTAACAGCGATATCATTGGGCCGCAAGTTCCGACCGGCGGTGTGGGACAATGGGACAACACGATCCGGAACTGGGCTGTCGACGCATCGGGCACAGCCTATACCAACTGGCAGTCGGGCGCTATTGCCGTGTTCAACGCAGCCGGAGGTTCTATTACGAACACCGCCAACCTGGTTGTCGGCGGCCTTTCCACACCCGGCACCTCCTCCATTGAATTCCGCGCCAATGTCAACGGCCTCTCCATGACAATGACCAATACGCCCGTGCTGAACCTGGGGCAAAACATTACTCTGACTGGTGTGCAAAACATACAACTGGAAGGAACCGAAGGCATAGTCCTGAACGCACCCAACAGAAGTATCAATTCACGCAACGGCAGGATCAACCCGCTGTCCGGCACGGTCGAGATCTCAGGTGGAACATGGAGTATGGAAAGCGGGCGCTATCCCAATATCAACGTGTTCCGCCTGGCAGCCGTACGCACCGAGAATATGTACATGAACGGCCCTTTTTTCAGTTGCGCTCTCGGCTTGGGCATCTTTGAAACACAATCACGCTTTGGGCCCGATGCAAGCGTGATCCTGCGCGGCAGTGCCATATTGCGCCACTATCCGGCAGCCAACAACACAGACAACTTCGGCACGCTCGATATCAGCAATACGACCGCCCAGATACAAGCCAACGTGAACGCGGGCGCATCGCTAACCATTAACAACCGCTTCGAACGCGGTACGCACGGCACCCTGCGCTTCTACGACCTTGACGAGGCGAACGCCACGATCAGGATCGCTGCAACGGCCGTGGGCCGACCAGCGGACAGCGTGACCCTGACCTACGCTTATAACCAAGGCGGACTCGGCGCCAACCGGTTCGTTCAGTTTGTCAATGATCGATTCGCCTTGGCAGCCAGCACGGTGGTCACGAACAGCGACCTGTCCACCTGGAGTTACAACAACGCCGGCCTGGACCTGCACATGGACGTGGGCACGGGCGGTCAGGGCGTTTTTTCAGGCCAACTGAGCGGCGACCAGACCATCAACACGCTGATCATCGGGCGGCACAACGCCAACGCCGGAACCATGGATCTGGGCGGGCACACCCTGAACCTCAACGCCCTGGCCCTGGCCAATGTCGTGACGCTTCAAAACGGCGCCATCAGCGGTCTGGGATCGATCCTGTACATCCATGGCGACGCCAATTATAACTTAAACTTCAACACAATCATCGGCGGCGCTAACGACGTGGTGATCAGCGGGCATAGAAACGATTTTCGCTCCGTGAATTTCGGCGCGACCAGCGACAACACTTATGTCGGTGTCATGTATGTTGAGGGATACGGTGTCAACTTCAAAAACGCCGGCAAAAAAGTGACCGGCGACATGGTCATCGGCATGAGTTCTTGTGTGAACATGTACAACAGTGACCAGATCGACGATGCAGGCGTGGTCACGGTGAGTGACCGGGCACTATGGTTTCTGGGCGGTGCATTTGCGTCCGCCTCTGTACAGGAAACCGTAAAGGGGATCCAGGGTAGAGGGACCATTGTTTTGGGTGCTGGCAACAACAACCGCAGCCTGACCGTGAACACGGCCGGCAGTGATTATACGTTTGCCGGTCGCATCGCTGGTGGATCCACGCACGCCTCGGCTAAAGTTGAGAAAGCCGGTGCCGGCACGCTGACGTTGAACAGCACCAACCTCTACAACCAACCCACTTTGGTCAGCGGCGGCACGCTGCTCGTCAACGGCACCCACGTCAATTCGACTGTGGGCAGGGGTTACAGCATCAGCGCCAGCGGCACGCTTGGTGGTGGCGGTTCGATTACGCTCAACGACGGCGATGTGACCATGACCAGTGGCGCCATAGTGACGCCCGGTGACGGCGGCGCCGGCACGTTGAACCTGGCCCTGGGCACCGGATCCTGCGTCATCAGCACCGCGGTTGCGGCCGCAGGCAGCGGGGCCATGGTATTCGATGTGGACACCCTGTCCACCAGCGACAGGATCGTGATGAGCAGCGGCACACTCGCTATCGGCAGCGGCTTGCTGGAACTCGACGATTTCACCTTCACTTTCGGTTCAGGGCTGGATGTGGGCGTCTATCCTCTGATCCAGACATCAAACGCCATCAACGGCACGCTGGGCGCCAACATCAGCACAAAACGTGGACTCAACACCTTGAGGTTGATTCTGACGGACGGTGGAACAGACGTGGCGCTGGAAGTCATCCCGCCAGCCGGCTCGGTCTTCACCATCTTTTGATATTTGGTCATCGCGTTCGAATAATTATTTTTTTCCGACCTGGACGAGCCTTTGTTCGTGGCCCGCGAGAGGTTAGCGAATCGGAAATTGCCCATTCACCATCACGCATCCCGTCTTTGGGCCATCTTTGGCCGCGCCTCAATCACAAAATCTTCAACGTAGTGCCACTAAGCCTGTGGTTCCAGTTGCAGACTTGCAGACCACGATGTTCCCGTTGGCCAGGACCTGAAATCCCGCGAAAAATCTTTTTTTCCCGGTTTCGGATCTTCGATCATGATCTTTTTCAGCAACGCGCCTTCCGCGTCCAGTTCGTCAATATAACACACTTTTACTTTTACCGCAGCAGCAAGAAAATTCGACTTTATTGCGTGCAGCATTTTACTTCTTGAAATAATGTGTTATGTTGATGAGGGCAAGCGTGCATAGTGCATCTATAAGGCTGTTGCGCTTCCTTTTAAAAAAATTAATTAAATGAAAATGACATTATGATGAAAACAAAACCCGAGTCTGGTTTTACGTTGGTGGAAATCATGATCGTGGTGCTGATCATCGGTATGGTGGTTGCCATAGCGGTTCCTTCTTTCATGAAAGTTCGGAACAGCGCTCGGTCCAATGCATGCCTCAATAACCTACGCAACATAGAAAATGCCAAAGATACCTGGGCCATGGAATGTAACATCCCAGAAGGCGAGCCTAGTGTAAAAGTCGTGGTTGATAGCTATATGAAACGTCCACCTGGCTGTCCGGCAGGTGGCGGCTATACCTACAATGATCTAGGCGAAGACCCCACATGCGATGCATATAATGTAGCTACTCATAATGCGACAATGTAAACCAAACAATCAACCTGAGCCACTAGCATCCAATTTCGGGTCCATGACCGGAAGTTGGATGTTTATTTTCAGCTTTCCACCATCCGTAGACCGGGCGGCAGACTTTCGCCGAATAAGCGTTGCCGCTCTTCATCATCCAATGCACCGCCTGTTTCCACCAACCTGGCATACCGCTCCGGCGCACCCCACTGGTCAAACGCAGCGAGCACTTTACGGGTCAACTCCGGATCGATATCGCGAAAGCGATCATCCGTGCGCCGGGCCAGTTGCATGCAGGCGAACGCCACGTCAGGCGAAACCGGCAACTTGACGAGTTGTTCGAGCCAACGCGAGACCACTTTGGTTGACGCCAGCGTGTTCAGCGGTCCGTAAGACGGCGTTCGCGCGCCCAACCGGGCAACAGCCCATACCGCTGCCTTGCCCATGGCCCCGACGCCGTGCCGGGCAATCTCGTTCATGGCCACGTTACCGAGAAATTCGCGTGTATCAGGGGCCAACCACTCCAGCGAAGCCAGGAACCGCCAGATCTCCGAGCGTTCGTGGGATCCGGCTTTCAACCCTTTTTTACCGCCAGCCGCGGCCTTGATGCTTGAGATCAGTGGCGAGGCAATGGCCTGCTGCTGACCCGCAGTCAGACCGCCACCGATCCTGCGCCACAGGATCCACCATTCCGCGCGGCACTGTTCGTTGCGTGGAAAGGCCAGCTTTTCATGCACCAGCCGCCAGGTCTGAGCCACCCGCCAATCGTCGACCGCAAAGCCATAGCCGGGACGCAGGCAAAAACCAAGCAGGTTGAGCCAGCGCGCCTCGACCTGAACGCTCTTTGACCGAGCCTGGCGCAACTCAAAGAGCTGGTCCCATAGCTCGCGCAACAGCGAAGGCGGCCATTCGTTGCGCTCGATACCCGCGCTTTGCTCCACTTGCTTGACCACCTGTTCCGGCGCAATGTCGCCTTCAGCGCCAAAAGCCTGCCTGACGATGTCACAACAAGCGTCAACCACGGCCTTGTCCAGAAATCCGGCTTGCTCCGCCAATCCCGTATGCGCGACCAGGTCAGTTTGCGTCGCAGACCGGATATCGAACTGCAGACGCCAGGTCCGGTTGCCTTTGCATTCGGCGCACCAGACTTCCAGCACGCCGATTTCCGTCAACCGCGTGTGCAGACGAACCTGGACGGCATCGGCGGCGCCGCCTTTTTTGCCGGAGCGCAGCACGGTCCGGATCGGCGGCAGCGCTTTCAACTCTTCGGGGTTGGGCGCAACCAGATCGCTGGGCCGATCCATGGTGCGGATACTGGAGCTGAAAATCGGGAATTCGACAGGCTGGCGGATGCGCAACTCGAAATCGCGGTTTTCGATTTCCAGATCCAGGCCTTCCTCCAAGCCGGCCGGCGCCAGGCATAACGCATTGGCATTGACTGGGGCAGCCGGGTCCACGCCAATGTAATAAGCGCGCGGCAATCCGGCCTTGATCCGTTCGCCGCCACCGCGGCGCACCCAACCGTAGCAGGCAGCGCCATGGGCTACGGCCAAATCCAGTCCGGGTCCGCGGGTTTGAACCAGCTATTGAGCACGTCCAGCAAACGTTGGCGCAGTACCGGCGAAGCAAAAAAACCACCGTTAAAAAGCAGCATCTCCGGCCTGGAAGCCTGATCGCGCTCCGCACGGTGCTCCTCCAAGACCACTTTTTCATGGGCTGTCAGAAACGCGCCCAGGTAACGGGTAATTGCCGGGTCCGGCGCATAGGGCAGGCCGAACTCACGGAAACCCGAGCTATGGGTGCGCGGTGTCGCGGACAGCGGCGTCGCGGGCAGGAAACCTTGGACCAGCAGTTTTTCCGTGGTTTCACGGCTCAACGTAGTCTGGATGCCACCGCCAATCAGGCGTGAGCCGCTGCCGGGCAGGTGGATGACGATCCGATCAGGGGCATTGGCGCCGAGTAGCTTTTCCTTGGCCTGGCGGCAACGGCAGACCAGGATGTGCCACTGCCGCGACTCCAGCTTGCGTCCGGACCCGACCAGTTCCGCTTCCAGGTGATGGGCCAAGGCCAGGTCCAGGTTATCGCCGCCAAGAATGAGGTGTTCGCCCACCGCGATGCGATGGAAATGGATCATGCCATCTTCGTCCTGCCGCACTTGGATAAGAGTGAAGTCTGTGGTACCGCCGCCGATGTCGCAAACCAGGATCGTATCGCCGGCATGCATGGTCTCGCGCCAATCGCCGCCATGACGATGGAGCCAGTTATAGAACGCGGCCTGGGGCTCCTCGATGAGCAGGATGCGCGGCAGTCCGGCCTTTTCGGCCGCCTTGACCGTCAGTTCGCGGGCCACTTCGTCAAACGAAGCAGGCACGGTCACCACCACGTCCTGCTGTTCCAGCGGCGCATCGCCGAATGCATAGTTCCAGGCATGGCGGATATGACCGAGGTAGCGCGCGCTGACATCGGTCGGCGACAGGCGCCGGACATCTTCGGCGCCATGCCAGGGCAGCAGGTCGGCGGTGCGGTCGACACCCGCGTGGGAGAGCCATGATTTGGTCGAGCCGATCAGCCGCGCCGGTGCGTGAGCGCCTCGTTCGCGTGCATAATGGCCGACCACATGATCCGGCAGGTCCTGCTGCCACGGCAACAAAGCAGAATGCTGGTCAAATTCGCCCGAAGTGGGTTCATAATGGAACGATGGCAGCGTTTCAAGCTCCTCGACGCTGTCGATGGCTGTCAATTGCTGAATTTTAAAGGTTTCGACCTTACCCTGCTCACGACGCGTATCGATATAGCCCACCGCCGAGTTGGTGGTGCCCAGATCAATGCCGACAACATAACGCGCGACCGCCTTTTCCATGGCCGCTGCCTTTTTCTTCATGTTTCGGCATCCTCGCGCACACTGAATTCAAACTTCCAACGGTCATCCGAGACCGTACTGTGGCACCACAGCTCAAACATACCCAGTTCCGTTATGCGCGATTGAAAGCGGACAGGCACGATATCATCTTCCACCCCCCTGGCAGCGGGCAGCGTGGTTTCGAGCGAATCGGTCTCGCGGATGTCCTCTTCGGTCCAGCGGTCGATCACATCGCCGGGCTGATCCTCTTTGCGCACGCTGGAACTGAAAAAACGGAAATGGGCCTGCTCGCCCACGACCAGGCCGATATCGCCGCCCGGGATATCGACCTCGGTGCCTTCCTCCATGCCGTGGGGCACAATACAGAGAGCGCTGAGCGGGCGCGGCGCGCCAGGAACGGCCAGCCCCGCGGTTTCAATGCCCAGGTAATAGGAACGGGCAGCGCCGCCACGAATGCGAATGCCGCGGTTGGCCTTGGTAAAGCCGTAATAAGCAGCGCCCTTGGCCACGGCAAAATCGAGGTCGTGATTCTCTTCCAGCTCGATCGGCGCCTGGTCCTGGCTGAACCAGGACGTGAGTACCTCCATCAGGCGCTTGCGCATGAGCGAAGCCTTGAGTACACCGCCGTTGAACAGCACCCTGGTTGGGCGCAGCAGTTGATTGTTCTCGCCATGGCCGGCCAGAAACTGGGCCAGGTGGCGGGTGATCGCCGTATCGCTTTCAAAAGGCAGGCCGATTTCGCGAAAACCCGACGACCGGCGCCGGGCTGGACGGTCTTCGGCATTGCAGGTCGAGAAAAAGCCGTCCAGCAGAAGGTTGGCGACCCGTTCACGCTCCAATTCGACGGAAATGCTGCCGCCGATCAGACGGCTGCCGCGGCCCAGGGCGGATACGGCATGTTTTTCAGGGCCATCCTCCCTGAGCAACTGCTCCTTGGCGGCGCGACAGGCATGCCACAACGCAACCGATTGCCAGGCATCGATGTCAACGTTTTTCTCGGCAAGAGCCTCGCGCGCCGCATGGGCCAGGGCCAGGTCCATGTTGTCGCCGCCAACCAGGATATGGTTGCCCACCGCAATACGGCGCAGCACCAAGTTGCCTTTCTCGGATTCGACGCGAATCAAACTGAAATCGGTGGTGCCGCCGCCCACGTCGCACACCAGCAACACATCGCCTTCACCGAGCTTGCGTCGCCATTGATCGCCGCGGTCATGAAGCCAGGCATAAAGCGCGGCCTGGGGTTCTTCGAGCAGCACCAGATCATCGGGCAATCCTGCGGCCATGGCAGCTTCATGGGTCAACTCGCGGGCACTGACATCGAACGAGGCGGGAACCGTGAGTACAACCTGCTGATCTTTGAGCGGAGCATCCGGAAAGGCCTGGTTCCAGGCCGCAGCCAGGTGCTCGAGATAGTGCCGGGACGCTTCGATGGGCGAGATTTTACCCACCTCCTCGGGCGCGTTCCAGGGCAGAATCGGCTGGCGCCGGTCGACGTGCGAGTGGCACAGCCAAGACTTGGCCGCAGCCACGGTGCGGCTGGGCACATCGGCGGATTGGCGGCGCGCCCATTCGCCAGCCAGGTAGACCGGTCTTTCGTCCCAGGGCAGTTTGAACGATTCCGCGCTCTTATCCTCGTCGGTCGTGATATACAGGAATGACGGCAAAGCGCACGGCGACTCCATGGTGCCGGGCGCAACATACTGGGGGATGGGCAGGCACTCGACACGGGACGTTTCCTCGGTGATATCGGTATAAGCCAGCACGCTATTGGTCGTGCCCAGGTCAATGCCGACAGCATATTTACGGTTCATCAGCCGGTTCCTCCGTGATTGGCGGGGTCATGGGGACCACAGCGCACAACGTTACTTGATCTCCACTTCCATGGGCGCGACAATCAGGAGCGATTCCTCGCGACCAGTCCACTGGGGCAATTCGCACTGCTTGACCTGCCAGCCGTGATGGCGCAAAACGCCTTTGTACGGTGGTTCGCCGGCAACCTGGCCCGTGACATGAATTCTGGCCGGATCGTAACCGACCGGTACGTCGACAGGTGTATTTTCTTCCTGCACGCTCAACGTCGCGATCTCGAATACGCGTTTCAACAGGCTGCCGCAATCGCGATGTACATCGCGTGCAACCGCGCCAACCTGCGCGTCAGGATAGCTGTCCAGTCCTTCCATGATAAAATCGATGAAACGGCCTTCACGCTGCATGGCCGCCAACAGAGTCAGGGCATCGTTGCGTCCCGGTTTCTTGATCGCGATATTGGGCAATTGCCTGGCACCGGTCTGGATCAAACCCTGGACCTGCTCAGCAAAAGCGGCGTCGCTCCAGACGCGAAAAAGGGCTTTAAACCCCAACAAGAACTTGTTCATTAGGTTCCATCTCCAGTATTTTGAATTTCAACACTCATACGTTTTGCGGATAGTCCGTTCGACGTCAATAAAATAGTGATTGTTCCAGTATCCTCCGCCTCATACTTGTTAAAAAGGACGGGGTTGTCAAGGGGGATCGCGATCAATGTGCAGGGGGGGTTTTCTATTGATGAGCGCACCTGATCGGGAGAACTTTTGTCGCGAGCTTTGTCGCGAGCAAAGCTTGCGACAAAGAAGAAATCACCCGGAAAACCCTGAAGCGCCCAACCATAATCGTTCACCAAGTGTTCTGAACGATTACGAATGCCTATATACTTATGCGCGTCCATTTGCGTTCATTCGCGGTTCCCCTCAAAAATGGACCCGGCTCATCTCCACGCCAGATGGACGTACCGCAGCGACCATCAGGGCCACTGCATTTCCACGCGCAGCACAGATCCGGTTTGAAGGACCAACGGCTGCTCAAACGAGCAGACCAAGTGTTGCTGAACGAGTTCGGTACTAACCGGCGTTTCCTTTTCGTTGACCAGCGCCATGGTTTGCTGTGGCGCGATGCCGCGCTTCTCTTCCGGAAGGCCCAGTTCAAAGGATCGCAGGGTAAACCGACCGCAATGGACCGTCAGCTCAGCGGTCTGCATACCGTCGCCGCGCTGCTGACGCAAAAAGCCCCAACCTTCGGCGCCGCAGATGAAAACGGCGAAATCGTTGGGACGGTAGCGCGGCGCAAAACGCAGACACTGGCGCGGTCCGTCAAAAGTGTAGCCGGACAGCGCCGGCAAAAGCGACCAGGCGCCCATATCCAGCGCGGACCAAGGTCCATCATACCAGGGCGGTCCTGTAACCGGTTGCCGCAGGCTGCGCTCAAAACAGGAACGGGTAAGTACAAAAGCCTGGTTGACATATCCTTCGCAGGCGCAATTGACAGCCATTTCATACTCGACGGCCGGGATGAACCAGGCTGCCCGGTTCAGCGGATTGGCCGGTACAGGCTGCTCGCGCCAGGTGACGAGGCGCAGGCCGGATTGGGCGGCGCCGACCGGCACCGCGGTCCACGCCGGCGCACGCACAGGATCGACGATAAAGTTGCGTTCCAGAATGGCACGACAGGCGCCGGCCGCCATATCGGCAGGAACAACCCGTTCCAGGCCAAGTTGATGCGCCCACCATGCGCCGTACAATTGATCGCTGAAACAGCCCGGACCGGCACTGACCGCACACGATGCATGCGAACCGTTCTGCACGAAAAACCTGGATGTTTTGCTGTAGGTTTTCTGGGTCAACTGGACCGTGCCTTTTTCGAACACCTCGCGGCAAGTCTGTGCTTTTGCGTCGTCGTTCATCGCCGTGGCCATGCGTTCGCCGGCGAGCAGGCAGGCCAGGTAAAGCGTATTGAGGTAGGTGTTGGGACCTTTCATGGGGTTGCCGTGGTAACAGGCATAAGCCTGTTCCAGCAATCCATCCGCGGCTTTCAGCGCATCTTCGCCAGCCGTATCGCGACTGTCCTGGATCAATGCGTAATCCAAAGCCCTGGACACGCGCGGCCAGAGCGATTTCAGGAAATCGTTGTCCGTACAGCGCAGATGTTCGCGGTAGACCTTGAGGATGGCGCACAAATGGTAATCCATCAGGAACACGTCGTTGTTTTGCTCAGGTTGGGCAAAAAGCGCACCGTCGCGATTCTGTGCCTGGAATTCCGCTTCGCGTGCCGTGCGAGCCAGCGCGGGAAACAGCGTTGCCGAACAGCACTCGTAGGACTGGGCCGGTCGCGGCGGCAGAAAAGGCGCATGGGCATGGGCGGAAAGGTGCAACCGGTTGGCTGGCGCACGCGCACACGTCTCTGAGGCGAGGATGGCCGGGGAATGGGCAATGCGGTCCAGCACATAATCGGGCATAGTCGAGGCGAATAACGCAGCGTGATAACGCCGGGTGAGTGAAATCAGGGTTTCGTGCTCGCGCAGGCAAGCTTCCATGACGGCGAGTGCATCGTTGAACCAATCGCCCATAGCCAGCGGCATCCCGCGCACCTGCCTGGCGTGCCAGGTCAACGCCAACGGCAAAGTCCGGTTCGTGGCGCCTTCCAACACAAAAGGCATGCGCAGACTGGCGCCCACATGATAAGCGGTGTTGGACATGGCCAACAAAGCTACGCTGCGCTCCTTGTCGCGCAGGTAAAGACCATGGCCCAGCTTGTTGGTAAAAGCCACAGGCGCGGTCTGCTCGGGAAAACCGAACGCGCGCGGATCGAGACGAAACTCCAGACAGCCATGCGCGGTGTTGGTGCATGCGTTTGTGAGGTGGTAGTAAAGAAAGGCGGCCGGGTAGCCGCTGCGCCGTTCATCCAACGGAATAAACGGGGTCAGGGCTTCGAGCGTAGCCTGAATGGGCAGACCGCCGGTGGACAGAGCAATGAAAGCCAGGGGAAATTCCGTACGCATGCGTTCGCCCGTTAAACGGCCGGCACGGTGATCGTCCAGCACAATATAGACCTCGGCCGCCGGCGACTTGAACGAGCCCGCTGCAACCCGGCCCTGGTGATCGATGGTGCATCCCGGCGCGCCTACGCCACCCAGCGGCATGCTGCCGACCGTGCGCCATACAGGACCGGTTGCTTCAAGGTTTTTCCTGACCCGATCCAACCACGCATTGCGTTCCTGGTCCAACTGCGCCCAAAGTTTTTCATTGTTGGGCCATTGACTGGCCAAGCCGGGATGCACATCATCCAGCAACAAGCCGCCGTCCGCTTCACGTCCGCGAATGCATAACCGGCAGACGCGATCACCGAGATCGGCCACATGCCAGGAGCGCCGGCGCAAAACCATGTCGCCCGTGACGCAGGCCTGACGCAGCAATTCACCGCTCTTGGCATCGATCAACTCGAGCGTATGCCGACCGCGCCCACCCAAAAGGAAAAAGATATAGGGTTGGCGGCAGGTAAACGGCGGCGAAAGCAAGGTGGACTCTTCCGACTTATCCTCGCCTGCCGCACGACCCGCGGTTCGCGTATCGATCAGGAAACGGCCCTGGACGCCCTGCTGAGCCTCGGCCTTAACCAGTGTAACCGGCATGCGCCCGGCAGCGTTCCAGCCTTCCAGGATACCGCTCTCGAAATCCCAGCCATGCCACGTGTGTTGCGCCACGACCGGTCCCAATATCAGCGACAGCCACGCTGCCGCGATCAACAGGCTCCAGATCCTCCTGGTCCATGCCGCCATGGCAGTCTCCACCTTTCCGTAAGTTAAGGACAGATTGTGATTGTAAAAAGCAATACCAATACTATATACAGCCACGTTTAAAAATGCAAGCAGCGGTTTGAAGGCGGTGTTAGAAGGTCGGAGTTGGGGGGAGTGAATTAGTCGTTGGGAAGCAGTCCGACCCGTCCAACTTGTCCTCCCCCGCCCCAATTCCCAACTCCTCCCAACGCTCAATAAGATTGCAAACCCGTTCCCCGCTTAGTACCATGCACGAGAATTACACTTTTATAGGTTGATGGTTGGAAATTCCATGAATGAAAAATATATAACCCAACTTTCGCGGGAACTGAATGTTCAGCCCCGCCAGGTCCAGGCCGCGGCCCAATTGCTGGCTGACGGCGCGACCATACCGTTTATCGCCCGTTATCGCAAGGAAGCCACCGGCACTCTGGACGAGGTGGCTGTCACCAGCATTCGCGACCGCCTTTCACAATGGACGGAGCTGGATGCACGGCGTGAGGCGATCCTCAAATCGCTGCGGGAACGCAACCTGCTGTGCGAGGCCCTGGAAAAATCCGTGCGCCAGGCCGAAACCATGACCGCACTGGAGGATAGCTACCAACCTTTCCGGCCCAAACGCCGCACGCGTGCCACCATGGCCCGTGAAAAAGGCCTGGAGCCGCTGGCCGACCTGCTCTGGCGCCAGGCGCCGGACAGCAACCCGGTCGCCGAAGCAGCGGCTTTTGTTTCGGCCGACAAGGGCGTCGAGCAGGTTGAAGACGCCCTGGCCGGCGCACGCGATATCCTGGCCGAACGCATCAGCGACGATCCGCAAGCACGCGATAAAATGCGCCGGCTCTATCAGGAGAAGGGCGTCATGTCATCGCGTGTAATCAAGGGTAAGGAGACCGAGGGAGCCAAATACAAGGACTATTTCGACTGGAACGAGCCCATTGAAAAAGCGCCGTCGCACCGCATCCTGGCCGTGCGCCGCGGCGAAAAGGAAGGCATCCTCTCCATGCGCATCGCGCCGCCGGAACAGGACGCACTGAACCTGCTCGAATCCCTGTTCGTCAACGGCAACAACCCCTGCGCCCAACAGGTGCGCCTTGCCGCGCACGACAGCTATAAAAGGCTGCTCGGCGTATCCATGGAAACCGAGACCCGACTGATAGCCAAGAAACGGGCTGATGCGGAAGCCATTGACGTGTTTGCCGCCAACCTGCGCGAATTGCTGCTAACCTCACCGCTGGGCAGTAAAAACGTACTGGCCATCGACCCCGGGTTCCGCACCGGCTGCAAGGTGATCTGCCTGGACCGCCACGGCAAACTGCTGCATAATGATGTAGTCTACCCAGACCAGTCCGACCGCCGCAGGCGCGAAGCCGGCGCAACCATCGCGGAACTGTGCAAGCGTTACCGGATCGATGCCATTGCCATCGGCAACGGCACGGCAGGGCGCGAAACCGAGGCGTTTGTCCGTTCGCTCGGGTTGCCGGATGAAATCGCCGTGGTCATGGTCAACGAGAGCGGCGCCTCGATTTACTCCGCCTCGGACGTAGCCCGCGAAGAATTTCCAGACCAGGACATCACTGTGCGCGGCGCCGTGTCCATTGGCCGCCGGCTCATGGACCCGCTGGCCGAATTGGTCAAAATCGACCCCAAGTCCATAGGCGTGGGCCAGTACCAGCACGACGTTGACCAGGGCGCGCTCAAGCAGAGTCTGGACGATGTGGTGGTCAGTTGCGTCAATGCCGTGGGCGTAGAGATCAATACAGCCAGCAAACAACTGCTGGCCTACGTATCCGGCCTGGGTCCGCAACTGGCCGACAATATCGTGGCCTGGCGCAACGAGAATGGCGGATTCGGCGCGCGCAACGATTTGAAAAAAGTGCCGCGGCTGGGTCCCAAAACGTATGAGCAAGCCGCCGGGTTCCTGCGTATCCGCGGCGCAAAAAACCCACTCGACGCCAGCGCCGTGCATCCGGAAAGCTACAGTATCGTCAAAGCCATGGTACGCGACCTGGGATGCAGCGTGGCTGAATTGATGAGCAGCGACGCTTTGCGCAAAAAAGTCGAGCTTGAAGCTTATCAGACCGAAACCGTGGGCATGCCGACCTTGCGCGACATCATGAACGAACTGGCCAAACCGGGCCGCGACCCGCGCAAGCAATTCGAGCTGTTCAGCTTTGCCGAGGGCGTCAAAACCCTGGAAGACCTGACGCCAGGGATGAAGCTGCCCGGCGTCGTCACCAACGTGACCGCCTTCGGCGCGTTTGTCGACATCGGCGTGCACCAGGACGGACTGGTCCACATCAGCCAACTGGCCGACACGTTTGTCAAGGACCCGTCCGACCTGGTCAAGGTTCAGCAGCGCGTCCAAGTGACCGTGCTCGAGGTCGATCTGGAACGCAAACGCATCTCGCTTTCCATGAAAAGCACCCCGGATGCAACCAGCAGCAACCGGGACTGCGGACACAGCGCAAAACAGGAACGACCCAGACAAAAGCCAGGCAACAAAAAACCGGAGCGCCACAAACCGCCAGGCATGAACGACTGGTTCACGACGGCTATGGACAAAGCAAAGAGAAAATAAAAGAAAAGAAAAAATACAATTTTTCCTTGCATCCGCCGCGGCCACGGTTCCCAATGCCGAATCCCGGGTTTTCGCGATCATTTGCGACGGCGATTTCGTAGCCGCCGAAAACTTCATAGCGCATATTGGCCGTTATCGACAGTGGGCGTGACGCCGACGTTTTTTCAGTAAAAAATTCGATCC
>CAZOLK010000075.1:0-20714 GCA_964580325.1 uncultured Verrucomicrobiota bacterium
TGGAATTCGTTGACGATGTCCCGGCGTTTTTTAACCGGCACGCCGCCATGGAGGACCAATAGGAAGCAGGCTGAAGCCCGGACTACGAACCTTATGCAACAGGAAGCAGGCCATGAGCCATGTTTGGACGTATGCACGTACAAAAAACGCCGGGTTTTGTCGCAAGATATTTCATTGTCTCTTTGGATACATGAGCCGAATGGTTGTCAAGAATGATGCGCAATGTACATTGCGATGGTCAAGTTCATCCAGCAATTGGATGAATTCGCAACATCAAGAGATCCCTGGAAGCCCCATCAGCATAAAGCAGCATAATCATCGATCTTTGTACCTCACGAAAATGGGCTTTTCGAGATCCCTTTTTTGAGCTTTATACCCTCTCAAAATGAGATCTGGTCGCCTGCGGTGAGTAGACATATCTTCATGCAGTATTGAATGCCTTTTGCAGTTTAAACGGTTAAAAACGGGCGCTGCGGGAAGCGGCGGAACTCAAATTCAACGCAGCACGCCCCGTTCGTACAGCAGCGTCATGAGCTTGTCCAGGCATTGGTCAATGGTTTGATCGGCGGTGGCTAGGTGCAGCTCGGGCCGGGTTGGCGCTTCGTAGGGCGCGGTGATGCCGGAGAAGGTTTTCAACTCGCCTGAACGGGCGCGATTATACAAGCCCTCCTCGTCGCGTTGCTCCAGCACCTCCAGCGGCGCGTCGAGAAAAACCTCGATGAAATGCTCCGCGCCAATGGTCTGGCGCGCTTTTTCGCGGTCCGCGGCATAGGGTGAGACAAACGCGGCCAGAGTGATCATGCCCGCTTCGTTGCACAGGCGCGCGATGTCGGCGGCGCGGCGCAGGTTTTCCGAACGGTCGTCAGCGGAAAAGCCCAGGTCGCTACTGAGCGAAAGGCGCAGGTTCTCGCCGTCCAGCACATGCACCAACCGGCCCTGCTCGAACAGCCGCTTTTCCAGCGCAAACGCAAGTGTCGACTTGCCCGAGCGGGGCAGACCGGTGAACCAGACCGTGATTGGGCGCTGGTCCCAACGCGCTATGCGTTCGTCCAGCGAAACAGCGCTGATGCGCGGGTGCACGGCGCGCTTTTCGCCGGTATGGGTCTGGTCATGGACGATCAGTTCGTTGGGGTCGCGGTCCAGGATCATGCCCGCGGCCAGGGTCGCGTTGTCGATCTCGTCGATCAGAATGAAAGCGCCCGTGTTGCGGTTGCGCTGGTAGGCGTCAAAGCAGACCGTTCGGTGCAATTGCAGGCGCACGCGGCCGATATCGTTCATTTCCAGCACGTTGCCCGATTCGCGATGCAGCGTGTCGATATCGAAACGGTAAACGATGTCGCGCACCACGCCTGGCGCGGAGTTGACGCAGGATTTGACCTGGTAGCGTTTGCCCGGCGTCAATGGCGTTTCGTTCATCCAGACCAGGATCGCGTCCAGGTCGCGGCCCACGTGCGGCACGTTGTTGAGATGCACCAGCATATCGCCGCGGCTCACATCCACCTCGTCGGTCAGGGTCACGGTGACGCTCATGGGCGCGAACGCCTCGTCCAGTTCACCGTCAAACGTGACCAGCGATTCCACATGCGTGCGCCGGCCCGAAGGCAGGACCATCAGTTCGTCGCCCTTGCGCATGACGCCGGAGGCCATAGCACCGCAGTAGCCGCGGAACCCGGAATGGGGGTGCAATACGTATTGCACTGGAAAGCGCAGGTCGATCAGGTTGCGGTCGCTGGAGATATGCACGGTTTCAAGGTAGTTCAGCAGCGAACCGCCCTTGTACCAGGGCATGAGCCCGCTCTCGTGCACGACATTGTCGCCTTTCAGCGCGGACACGGGAATGAAATGGATGTCCGCCACTTCGAGCTTGGCCGCAAACCCGGCATAGTCGCGGCAGATGGCGTCAAACATGGCCTGGTTATAGTCTATGGCATCCATTTTATTGATCGCGACCACCAGGTGGCGGATTCCGAGTAGGGCCGCGATGAAACTATGGCGCCGGGTCTGGGGCAGCACGCCGTGGCGGGCATCGACCAGGATCACGGCCAGGTCGCAATTGGAAGCGCCGGTAGCCATATTGCGCGTGTATTGTTCATGGCCGGGTGTGTCGGCGATGATGAAATTGCGCCTGTCCGTGGAAAAGTAGCGATAGGCCACATCAATGGTGATGCCCTGCTCGCGTTCGGCCTTGAGTCCGTCGGTCAGCAGTGCCGGATCGAAATCGTCGCCCGTGGTGCCGTAGATCGCCGAATCGCGCTGGACTGCGGCGAGTTGATCTTCGTAGATCATTTTACTGTCAAAAAGCAGGCGACCGATCAGGGTTGACTTGCCGTCGTCCACGCTGCCGGCGGTTAAAAAGCGGAGCAAGTCCTTTTGCTCGTGCTGGTCAAGGTAGGTGTCGATATCGGTAATGGTGCTCATGTTTGGTCCGTTGCTGGGATGATCAAAAATAGCCTTCGCGTTTTTTCTGCTCCATGGAGGCGGCGGCGTCGAAATCGATGACGCGGCCCTGGCGCTCGGAGGTGCGGGCCAGCAGCATTTCGCGCACGATGTCGTTCATCGTGGTTGCATCGGATTCGATGGCGCCGGTCAGGGGATAGCAGCCCAGGGTGCGGAAACGCACCTGGCGCATGCGTGGCGTTTCGCCGGGCGCCAGGGGTAGGCGTTGGTCATCCACCATGATCAGGGTGCCGTCACGTTCGATGATCGGGCGTTCCGCGGCGAAATAGAGCGGTACCATGGGGATGTTTTCGCGCTTGATATAGAGCCACACATCCAGTTCGGTCCAGTTGGACAGCGGAAACACGCGGATCGACTCGCCGTGGTTGATTTGGCTGTTGTATAACTGCCACAGTTCCGGACGCTGGTTTTTGGGGTCCCACTGGTGGAACTGGTCGCGAAAGCTGTAGACGCGTTCTTTGGCGCGCGACTTTTCCTCGTCGCGCCGGGCCCCGCCGAACGCGGCGTCGAACTGGTAATGGTCCAACGCCTGCTTGAGCGCGTCGGTTTTCATGATGTTGGTGTACTTGATCGAGCCGTAATCGAAAGGGTTGACACCCTTGCTCACGCCGTCCTGGTTGATCCAGACCAGGAGTTCGAAGCCAAGTTCGCGCGCCATGCGGTCGCGAAAAGCGATCATTTCGCGGAACTTGAAGGTGGTGTCCACGTGGAGCAGCGGGAATGGTATCGGGCCGGGGTAAAACGCCTTGCGCGCCAGGTGCAGCATGACCGAGGAATCCTTGCCGATTGAATAGAGCATGACCGGCTTTGCGAATTCCGCGGCCACTTCGCGGAGGATGTAGATGCTCTCCGCCTCCAATTGCTTGAGATGCGAAATTGTATAATCGCCCAAATTCATTGCCATGCCCTTTTTTATAGAAAACTTACGGGAATCCGCTATGAATAATGCTTTCCACAGCCGGAACCCTGAGTTAAAAAAGGACTATCTGATGAATGACGAACAACAGCAAGCAAAAGATCAAACGAATTTAGAAGACGCCGCGAGTTCCTCGCTGACGCGCAGTACGCGCAAATTCGCCGCACTCCTCGGCCTGGCTGCGTTACTCGTTATCCTGCTGCACGCCACGCCGTTGGGACAATACATGAAGTTCCAGCAACTGAAAACTACTGTGCAGAACGCCGGCGACCTGGCGCAACTGGCCTTTTTTGTGCTGTCCTCGGTGTTGATCCTGGCAGGCTGCCCGCGCACGGCCATCATTTTCGCGGGCGGCACGCTGTTCGGTTTCTGGGTTGGGCTTGCGCTGTCCACGTTTAGCAGTCTGCTTGGGTCATACGTGATGTTCCTGATCGCACGCTGGCTGGGCCGCGACTGGGTCAAGCGCAAGTTGCCGCGCAAATACAATCTGCACCTGATCATGGAGCGCCAGACCATCTTTACGGTGCTGCTGATGCGTCAATTGCCTTTGCCCAATCCTTTGCTCAACATGGTTCTGAGCTTGACCAATGCCACGCACCGCATATTTCTGCTGGGTTCCTTCACCGGCTTCCTGCCGGTCGGCATCGTATTCACGCTGTTCGGTAGCAGTATCGGCAAGCAATCGATTTGGCTCTCGTTGTTCCAGTTGGTCTGCGCGTTGGCGCTGGTGCTGGTTTTGACATTGACTGCCTGGCGTCTGCGCCAAAACGCAACCCAACACGGAACATCCAATGACCAAGTAAAGGAACAAGGAAGAGGGCCTGACACCCGACACTCATGAACGTTCACCCCCTGGATCTTGTCGTACCGATCATCGTGCTGGCCGGCGCCGTGCGCGGCTGGCTGCGCGGTTTCGGAAAAGAGTTGGCGGACCTGCTGCGCTTTATCGCGGCCCTGGCGCTGGCCACCCTGTTCTATGGTCCGCTGGGTGCCTTGCTGCAAACGTATACGCGCCTGGAAGAGGGGCAGGCAAAGCTGATCGCCTGGGTGTTGCTGTTTGCCGCCGGCACGCTGCTGTTTATCTTGCTCAAACTGTTGCTCAAACAGATTGCCGACTTTGCTTTTAAAAAACCGGTCGACCGCTGGTGCGGCCTGGGTGCCGGCGCAGCCAAAGGCGCGCTATGGGCAGCGATCCTGGTGCTTTTCGCGGTCAACTGGCCTCACCAGGTCGTTCGCAGGTACTGTACCGAGCAATCGGTGTGCGGCCAAACAGGCGTTCAGGTTTCCACATTGCTTTTTGACGCCTTGCGCGCACGCTGGCCCGACTTGGCCGGCTGGCTTCCGTCTGCCGAGGAAGGCGCTGCGCCAGAGGAAGATGCGCCGGAAGTAGACGAATGACAGAAAAATGTCAAGAACAGTATCTTCTTTATTTTTCTTTCAAATAGATTCGTAGGGGCGCATCTTCGATTTATGAAGCAACCTGACGTGGCTGCCGCTTGGTCATCGCCGCGGTTGAGGGCCTTAATCGATGCTTTCCTTAATCCTGCCCCTGTCGCAAGGATACTGCTATGGATCGTCTTGCATTCTTCTTCCGCATCTAGTATACTGTTTTAATTTCCATGAGTAAGATGATTCCAAAAGAAACGCTGGAGCAGATCCGGGCCGCCAGTGACATAGTGACCGTCATAGGCGGTTATATTCAACTCAAACGCGCTGGCGGCGTCTGGAAGGCGTGCTGCCCGTTCCATAACGAAAAGACGCCGTCGTTCACGGTCAACCAGCAGCGCCAGGCCTACCACTGTTTCGGTTGTCATACGGGGGGCGATGTTTTCCACTTTGTCATGCAATACGAAGGGCTCGAATTTGTGGCCGCCGTGGAATTACTGGCTGATCGCGCCGGCATTACGCTGGCGTATACCGATGATGCCCAGAAAGATCCGCTGGGCCGGGACGCGCTTTACCAAATCCATGACCAACTGGCTGAATACTATTACCAGGCCCTTAAAAACTCGGCTGAAGGCGATGCCGGACGCCGGTATCTGCAGGAGCGCCAGATTGGGTTGGAGGTTTGGAAAACCTTTAGCATCGGTTACGCGCCCAACGACGGCAGCGATGTTTTGCATTGGGGTCGGCAACAGAAATATACGGAAGAGCAGTTGGAGAAAGCCGGCCTGATCAAGCGCAGCGAAAAGAGCGGTCGTTGGTACGGGCGTTTTCGCGGGCGCGTCATGTTCCCCATTTGCAACGAATCCGGGCGAGTGATCGGTTTCAGCGGCCGCGTCCTGCCTGGCGACTCGTCCCCGGCCAAGTACATCAACAGTCCCGAAACCGTGGTGTTTAAAAAGAGCCGCGTATTGTTTGGCCTGAACAAGGCGCGCAAATCCATTGTCCATCAACAGCGCGCGGTCCTGTGCGAGGGTCAGATCGATACGATCCGCTGCCACATGGCCGGGGTCGACAACGTGATCGCTTCTCAGGGCACGGCTCTAACCGAGGAGCACGCACGCCTGTTGAAACGCTACACAGATCATGTGGTGTTTGTGCTGGATGCCGACATAGCTGGACAAAACGCGGCCATCCGTTCAGCCGACATCTTTCTCAGGTTCGGCCTGACCGTTGACATTGCGGCGCTGCCGGCTAAAGAGGACCCTGACTCGCTGATCCGCGACCGGGGCGCTGAAGCGTTCAACGAAGTGCTGGCCACGGCAGCACCTGCGGTGGCGTTTCAAATCGACGTGTTGAGTTCGCGCGAATCGCGCCGGGATCCGGCCACGCTGATGCACGTGTGCAAGCCGGTGCTGCAAACCTTGAGCCAGGTGCCCAGCGCCGTGTACCGCGAACAACTGGTGCAGGTGGCAGCCGCACGGTTGGGTGTAACCGTGTCCGCGCTGGAATACGACCTGGTCGCCTTGGCCAAACGCGAGCAACAGGCAGCCGGTCGTCGGACGGCCAAGGGCACGACCGCGGCGCGGCCTGCGCCGGTGCAATCCGTTCCGGCGCATCAGGCCGGCGGAGCGGCAGACACTGCCCCGGCAGCGCGGCAACCGTCGCCTGAACGCCCGGTGCCCGTGGAAGAAATCACGCTGATGGAACTGCTCTGCCGCTATCCGCAAACCATGGCCACGGTGCAAACCTACCTGCCGCTGGAACACTTGGATCATCCCGCATCGCGTGCACTCATGCCCCTGATGCTGAACGGACAGTCCGAGACCCTTCTCAGCGCCATCGATCCGTCGGACAATGTTCTGATGCGATTGGCCTCGCGGCTGCACACGACCGTGGAAAAACCGCTGGACCAGGAAGTGGAACCCGAAGCCGTCATGCAGGACGTGATCTTGACCATCCACCGCAAATCGCGCGAACGCCGTCGCGTGCTGATCAAACAGCAACTGCGCCAATCTCCAACCGCGACCGACGAACGGCAACTGCGCATGGAATACCGCTGTTTGACTTTCGATATCAACAAATTGCAGGAAGCCGTACTCAAAAAACAGTGGGATCTAGTCGAACCCATCATTCGCGCAACATTTTGAAGTTCAGTCAATAGCTATATATTTTATATTTCTTTACAAAAAAACATGAGTTCGAAAAAAAATACAATATAGCTTGACCACACAGCTATGCGCATATATATTGTGTGGCTTTCTTGCTATAATAGGATTCGTGTGTCGACAGGATATATTTTAAATAAGGTGAAAAATGGCAGGTCTGACAAATGAAAACAGCGAAAACAGTGACGAAAAAGCAAGTAACCAGAAAAAGATAACAACAGAGAAGAAAAAGCCCGTGACCACACCAATCAAGCAGAAAACCGCATTGTGGGAAACACAGAGCCAGCAGAGCGTGCCGCAGACCGATAAGATCGCCGACAAGCCCACACGCAAAAAAAAACCTAAACCTGCGGCTGAACAGAAGGAAAAGAAAAGAAAGAGCGCGCCTGACGTAAAAGAAGAAGAACAAACGACTGAGGCGATTTGTCATGACGATCTGGAATCCCAGGTTTCGCGCGATCTGCGCAACAAAAAAATCCGCGAAATGATCGTTATGTCCCAGGACCAGGGCTACCTGACCTTTGACGACATCAACAACGTGCTGCCCGAGAACATGCAGAACCCGGAGGAAATCGAAAACATGCTGGTGCTGTTGCGCGGCATGAACATCGATATCATCGAGAGCGACGATGTTGATAAATTCAAGGCCCAGGTCGAGAAAGAAGAGCGCAGCCAACAGGAACGAATCGACGTTCTGGACGACCCGGTGCGTATGTACCTCAAGCAGATGGGCCAGGTGCCCTTGCTGACGCGGGAACAGGAAGTTGAAATCTCGATGCGCATTGAAGAGGCTGAGATCAATTCAAAAAAGCTGTTCAACCAGTTCGGTTTCGCGGCCGAGGCTTACCTGGACATGATCAATCGCATCGAAGAAGGCAAGGAACGGTTTGACCGCATCATCAGCGACAAACACGTCAACAGCCGCGAGCAGTATTTTAAAACCTTGCCGCGTTTGCGCAGAACCATTGCCAAGCATCAGGAAACCGTGCATGCCAAGTTTGTCGACATGAACCAGGTCAACAATGAAAAAGCGGAACAAGACAAGCTGACCAAATCTTTTGTCCGCGCCCGCGACCGCCTTTCCGAGCAGTTCGAAAAATTGTGTTTCAAGCAAAAAGCCATCGAGGACATAGCCGCAGTAGCGGATCATAATTACAAAACGTTTCGTGCGTTGCGCAAGAAGATCGCTGAATTGGTAAAAAAGGGCATAAACAATACACATCCGGATGCGATCAAGCACGAAACCGACTGCATCGAAGCCCTGGAAAAAGCCATTCACATGGATTGTGATACTTTTGACAAAAAATACCATGATTTGAAGCTTTGGATGCGCAAGGGGTATCGCGCCAAGTCTGAAATGGTGGAAGCCAACCTGCGTCTGGTGATCAGCATTGCCAAGAAATACACCAATCGCGGCCTTTCGTTCCTGGACCTGATTCAAGAGGGCAACATGGGGCTGATGAAAGCGGTCGAGAAATTCGAATACCGCCGCGGGTACAAATTCAGCACCTATGCGACCTGGTGGATCCGCCAGGCCATCACCCGGTCCATCGCCGATCAGGCCCGCACCATCCGCATCCCGGTGCACATGATCGAAACCATCAACAAACTGATGCGCGTCCAGAAAAAACTGATCCAGGAATTCGGTCGCGAACCCATGCCCGAAGAGATTGCCGAAGAGATGATCCTGCCGGTTGATCGGGTACGCGCCATTCTCAAGATCGCCCAGCAACCCATCTCCCTGCAAAGCCCCATCGGCGACAGCGACGATACGAGCTTCGGCGACTTCATCGAGGACAAAGGCGCTGAAAACCCGTCTGAGATGACCGCCTACAGCCTGCTCAAAGACCGGCTGGCCGATGTGCTCAAAACTCTGACCGAACGGGAGCAGGAAGTTCTCAAATTGCGGTTCGGCCTGTTGGACGGCTATTCGCGAACCCTTGAGGAAGTAGGCAAGAAATTCAACGTGACACGCGAACGCATACGCCAGATCGAAGCCAAAGCCCTGCGCAAAATGCGTCACCCCACTCGGTTGCGTAAACTGGACGGCTTTATCGAAACCAGCGATTGAGTCAAGGGTTCAGCGCGAGTTCACGACGAGATGTAGCGTGGTTTGTTTTGTCGAAAGAATCGATGGAATCAAATCCGTCGAATCTGTCGATTCTTTCGATTCTTTCGATTAACTCCCAACCCCTTCTCCCTGCACCTTGCTCTCTGCTCCTTCCCCAAAACAAATCAATTCGCATATTGCCTTGCCATTTCATGCATTATATAATGTTGCTTTTACTCGCGTTGGAACGACCCATATATCACTGAAAGGTACGATCATGACGGACATGCCCGGCCGCTATAGCTGGTACGACACGACGGGAACTGGCCGCAATCGCTTTGCCGCTTTCCGCTTTTCCTTTGACATCCAGGAACCCGCCAATGGACAACTCAATCTATTTGCCGACGCCTTCTACCACCTCTACGTCAACGGACGCTTCATCCAGTTCGGTCCGAGCCGGTTCCATGTCAAGCATCCCCGGTATGACGTCCATGACCTGAGCGGGTTGCTGCGGTCGGGCAGGAACACGATCGCCGTGCTGGTCAACGCTTTTGGTGAGATGACCTTCAAATCCAACCTGTCCATCGGCGGCATGCGTGCCTGGGGCACGGTCGAAGACGGCGCACAGTGTATCGATCTGGCCACGCCCGGCGCCTGGAAAGCCATACGCCATGGCGGCTTTGAGAGCGATTCGCCCAAGTTTTCGTTTCCGCTCAACGCACTTGAAGTTCACGACCAGGCCGCTGGTCCGGGAGACTGGACCGCACCGGACTATGATGACGCCTCCTGGCCCACGGCTGTGCCTCTGACCGATCAGGATCATTGGGGCCCGTTGAAACAGCGCAACATTCCGTTCATGGACGGCCGCGAGTTGTTGCCGCGGCGCGTCGTACGCGTGTTCCGCATTATCGATGACGAAGACGAATACGCTTTTCGCATCCCCTTCTGGTATCGCGATCATCCCGAATTCGACAAGCATGTCACCAAACTCTATGCCAGCACCTGGCTGCACGCGCCGCGTGCCATGGACCTGGAAATTGGCCTGTATTGGGGCGATTATTGGATTAATGGCGAACGCATCGCCGAAGAGCGCTACGCGTCCGGCGCGCGCACCCGCATCATGCGACCGGTTCACTTGAACGAGGGTTGGAATGCGTTGTTCGCCCAGGTCGGCGCATGGGAAGCCACGCTGGACTTCATCATGCGTGTTCCGCGCGAAGCCGGCATAACCGTATCCGCTGACCGCGATCCCCAATCGGACAACATGTTCCGCATCAGCCGGCCGTTGACCACCGAGGAATACGAACAGCACGTTAAACATGTTCCCGTGCCGTTCGGCGAAGACGCGACCTTTCCCGAGATCGACCGGTTCTGGCGCGCCTGGAAAAAAGGCGTGCCCGTCCATAGTCCGGCGCGTCAGATGGACCTGTTCAAGGTTGAACCAGTGGACTGGCCCGAGTCGCCTTATAAAATAGACGCATTGACGTTCAAGAAAGAGGTTTTCCCCAACGGCTTTTTGATTGTGTTCGATCAGGGCAACGATGAACTGCTGCGCCCTTCGGTCTCGTTCAGCGGTGTGCGCGGCGCCGTAATCGACAGCGGCTATTCGGAGCGTTTGCACGACAATCAGCAGGTCGATCTGTTTTTCGGCCACCCCATGAACCATGGCGCCGACCGGTTTCTGGCTACGGATGACGAAATCACGTGGTCCACCTTTCATCCGCGCGGTTACCGCTACATCCAGTACGCGGTTCGCAACGCACCCGGTGATGTAAAACTGCGGCGCATCGTGGGCTATAGAGCCGGCTACCCGGTGCGCGAAACTGGCTGGTTTCAGTGTTCCGACCCGGCCATCAACCGGATCTGGGAGATTTGTCAGCGCACGCAGCGGGTCAACATGGAAGATGCTTACATCGACTGCCCGTTGCGCGAACGCGGCCTGTATGGGCGCGACGCCATGATCCAGTATTTCAACAACCTGGCTCTGTTCGGCGATCATGCCCTGATGCGCCATTGCCTGGAGCTGTTTATTGAATCCATGGAAGATCACGGTTTCATGAAAGCCGTGGTGCCCATTGACCGCGATTATGTGCTCTTCGATTATTCACTCGACGTGGTGATCGGCTTCCTGGATTACATTCGCTATTCCGGTGACCGCGGGTTTGCCGAAGTGTGCGCTGATGCAGCCGTGCGCGCGGTCAAGGCCATGGACGTCTTTCTCCAGCCGTGCGGCCTGTTGTCGGCCAATGTCGAGGACATGCGCGAGCAATTGACGGTCCAGGGGTATGGCGTGAACCATTCCGACAACAAGGCGTGCCGCGACCACCACGACAAGTCAGGCTTGTCCTGTAATTTCAATGCGCTGTGGGCCGGCTCCATGAACGCGGCTGCGGAACTGTGCGCCATGGCCGGCCAAAACGACCAAGCTGTTGCTTTGCGGCGGCGCGCCGAGTCCACGATCACGCTGATTCGCGATCTGCTTTGGGACGAATCGAAAGGACTGTATGCCGACAACCAGCATAAGAAACATCACAGCGTGCAGGCCAATGCCGCGGCCGTGTTGCACGGCATTGCCCTGTCGGAACAGATCGAGGGCATTCGCCGTATGATGGCGCGCGAGCTGGAAGATAATTTTTATGCCCATACGGGTCCGGAACAGAGCGCCCGCGTCTCTCCCCATTACACCTTTTACATCCTCGATGCCCTATACCGCCTGGATCTGTCGGGCACGGCCGAGAAGGTCATGCGCCGCTGCTGGGGCTGGATGCTGGACCGCGGCGCGACCACCACGTTCGAGTTTTTCTCCGACAAAAACAGCCTTTGCCATGCCTGGGCCTCTTCGCCGGCCTGGTACCTGGCGCGAGACGTATTGGGTGTGCAGGTCACAGCCGAAAGCGATTGTATCCGGGTGACGCCCAAAGCGGACAAGATCAGTTGGGCCCAGGGCGTCTATCCCCATCCACGCGGACCGATCGAAGTGACCTGGCGCAAAGTCGACGGCGTGCTCAAGCTGGACGTCAAAGGGCCGGACGGACTGCCCGTGGTGATCCCGACATCCGACCAAACCGCGCCTGTCGCTTGAGAAGAACGACGATACGACCCACTGAGGAGCTTCATGATGACCTTCAAATTATTCCCCAAACCCCGCATCATGCGCGTGCGCAACGATCTGCAGGATCTTTCTCGTGCCGCCTGGATTCAAGCATCTCCCTCCCTGCCTGACCGTCTGCTGCGGCACCTGGTCGCGTTCTCCGGGGAGTTGCGCCCCATGGTGCTGAATCAACTGAACATCACCCGGGCTGCACCGACGCGCGGCGAGGTGCTGCTCAAAGTCGAAACCCTGGGCGACAACAAGTTGCGTTCCCAGGGGTATCGTCTGGTCTGCAATACACGTGGCATCACGCTCAACGCAGCCGACGAAGCGGGCGCTTTTTACGGGTTGCTGAGTTTGCGTCAAATCCTGGGCCAAACTGGGATCACCCCGCCCTCCTTCTACATCGAGGACAGCCCCGACTTTGCCACCCGTGGTGTAATGCTCGATATCAGCCGGGCCAAAGTGCCGACCATGGACTCGCTGCGGCTGATGGTCGACCGGCTGGCCGCGTTAAAGCTGAACCATCTCCAACTCTACATGGAACACACATTCGCCTACTCGGAACACCAGACCGTCTGGAACGACGCCTCGCCGTTGACATCCCAGGACATTGTCGAGCTGGACGCCTATTGTCGCCAACGCTACATCGACCTGACGCCGAACCAGAACTCGTTCGGACACATGCATCACTGGTTGCGCCATCCCGAATACCAGCGCCTGTCCGAATGCCCGGAGGGAGAAGGTCATGTCCTGATCCCGGACCAGACCTCGCTGGACTTCCTGGATGGTCTGTATGCGGAACTGCTGCCCAATTTCAGCAGTGCGCTGTTTAACGTGGGCTGTGACGAAACCGCCCAACTGGGCCAGGGCGTCAGCAAGCAGCGTTGCAAAAAAAAGGGTGTGGGCAAGGTTTACCTGGAATTTCTCAAGGGCATCCACCAACTGGTTCTGGCCCACGGCAAGCGCATGATGTTCTGGGGCGACATCATTTTGAAACATCCGGAACTGATCGGCGAATTGCCCGATGACGTCATTGCGCTGAACTGGGGATATGCCGCGGACCATCCTTTTCCCACGGAATGTCGTGCGTTTGCCGATGCGCGCAAACCGTTTTATGTCTGCCCCGGCACATCGAGCTGGCGCAGTATTATCGGACGTACCGGCAATTGCCTGGGCAACCTGGCCACGGCTGCGCGTAACGGGCTGTCCTGCGGCGCGCAGGGCTTCCTGATCACCGATTGGGGTGATGGCGGGCATCATCAGTATATCCCTGTAAGTTACACGGGGTTCAGTGCCGGTGCCGCCTATTCCTGGTGCTTCAATAAGAACCGCAACGTCGACTTGGCCGAAGCCATGAGCCGCATCCTGTTTCAGGATAGCGCCGGCGTGCTGGGCCGGCTCTTCATGGAAGCCGGCCAGGCCGCGGACACCATGGCCCTGGAACCCGAAGCCCGGGGGCCTTTCTCGCTGATGCTCATGCCAGAGCCCCGCGAACAGTTCGAAGAACTGGCGGGCCAGGCGAAGCCGGAAAACCTGAACGCCTGCCTGGAACGCCTGGAGGAACTGGACGCCGCACTGCCCACGGCCAAACCAGCCGCACCGGACGGGAACCTGATTCTGCGCGAACTGCAGAACGGCCTGGATATGGCTCGGTTCGGCGTACAGCGCACCATGGCCCAACAGAATGGCGACGAACAAAACGAACACGAAAATCTGCGCAGAAGCTTGCAGTGCATTGTCCGCCGTCATCGCGAACTCTGGCTGGAACGCAACCGCCCCGGCGGCCTGGATTACAGCCTGCGCCGCATTCTCGAAACCAATACTTCATTGGTCGTGGGTCATTAGGGTTCATGGGAAAATAATCAAAATGCGCACGAGTTCACTCTCCGTAATTACGGATGACCATGTTTAGGGCAGGTTGCATGTTGTGGCGTAGCCATCTTCGGGATCGGCCAAACCGAGCTGTTGCACATTTTTCATACGCTCCAACTCGTCCTTGACGCGGGCCAGTTCCTCGCTGGTGGCCTTTAATCTTTCTGCGGTGATTTTGGCGAAAATGCGGTAGATCATGGCGGAGCAGGCCGTGCGCTCGTTCTCGGGCAACTCGTCCATGAACATGGTATCCACGGCCAGACAAAGCGTTTTGCCGTCAGCGACCACGGATGCGGTGCGCGCTTCATTATTGATTAGGGCCAATTCGCCGAACAGGTCGCCCGGGCACTGGAAAGAGGTCAGGTGTTTCTGGTCTTTGACCACGTTGACTTTACCGGCCAGCAGGATATAGAGCCACTTATCCTTGTCGCCCTCGGGAATAATCACCTCGTTTTTTTTATATTCTCGGATCCGCGCTGACTGTAGAATTTTCTCAAGATAGTGCTCGCTGAATGGCGTCAGGAACGGAATTTTTTTAAACGATTCCGGAATTTTCCCTGTCTCATAAACATAACGGTAATCTTCCATCATATAGCTCCTGATCGCTGCTTACTTCTTCATGCATCGATTCAAGCATACCAATTGGGCAGAAATTATCCGATAAAAAAATGGGAAATAATTTGTTTTTTTGCTTGCGCTACCAGCGGGCGCCGAGTAACATATTATTTACAGAGCTTCCTTCTCTGTTGCTGTTCTCATTCGATCCGGCGGCCAGTTTGCCGCCGGATCTTTTTTTTGTTGGATGGCATGAGTTCTCGGTGTTTTGGTGGAGCCGAACCCTACGTGGGACCATGCTGATCAGTCATTCAATACGTGTGGATTCAGGACTATGAACCGTTTCTGCCACAGGTTGAAAAATTCTTCCTGCATGGCCGTGTTGTCCGTTACCTGCAAGCCCATTTCGCGCATGATCTCTCCGACCGTGTGCTTGCCGTCCGCCTGCTTCAGTATATTGTACAAATCGACCGAGAGCGTGCTGCGGCGTTCGTGAGCGTAATTCCACATGACCCGGTATTCGACGTCGGTCCTGCCTGGCGCGCCGCGGTATTGTTCGCACACCAGGCGCACGCCATCCGGCAGTCTGGCATAGAGCGTGGCCAGATCGTCCATGGTCCAGGATTTCTTCTTGGCCAGGCAGTCGCCGGCCACAAAATAATTCAGGCCTGATGTTAAAAAACAGACCATGCCGTCATCTACGGTGTTGACGATGGGCTCAACGTTGTTGTTGAAGGATGTGTTCAGCACGATCGGGTAGCCGGTGATTTCACCAAACGCATGGATCAGCTCCCAGTATTTCGGATTGGTTGCGCGGCTGACCGTCTGTAGACGCGACGAGCCGTCCACGTGGGTGATGGCCCCCAGTTTGGCGCGGTGTTCTTCACGCACTTTGAGCACAAACGACATGAAGGGGAACACGGTTTGCTCGCCGGGCACTTCAAAGAAATCGCTAACGCGCTCTTCCAGCACGGACGGCGCAAACGGGCGATAGGCTTCGCGCTTCTTGATCATGGCGTTGATGACGTCCTTGTGTTCAGCCGGCCGCGGGTCGGCGATAATGCTGCGGTTGCCCAGCGCACGCGGTCCGAATTCGGTGCAGCCCTGGATCCAACCGATCACCGAGCCGTCGGCCATCAACCGGGCCACTTCGCGGCTGACGTTGTCCAGGCGACGCACCGAGACGAAACGGTCCCAGGCATTGACGGAGGCGCGGATCTCTTCATCGCTGCCAGCGTCCGGACCCCAGTATACATGGGCCAGACGCTCTCTGGGCAGGGTCGGATCGAGCGTATGCGCCACCGCCAATGCGCAGCCTACCGCACAACCTGCATCATCGGCAGCCGGCTGGATGAACACATCGCGGAACAGTCCTGAAGACAGTAATTTGCCGTTCAGCGTGCTGTTGTGTGCCACGCCGCCGGCCATGACCAGGTATTCATGGCCCGTGATTTCACGGTAATGTGTCAGGATATGAAACACCATCACTTCGAGCGATTCCTGCAATGTGGCGGCGATATCCTTGTGCAACTGAGAGAACGGTTCTGCTTTGGCGCGCGGGGTTAATATGGAATACAGCTCCAGGATGCGCTCCGGATAAATCAGGTAGTCGCCGTTGGGCAGCAGTATGTAGAAATTCTTGAAAACGTCGCGGAAACGGGCCGGGTCGCCATAGGGCGCCAAGCCCATGACCTTGTACTCGTCGTAGATCGCATAACCCAGGAATTGGATCACATGGGTGTAATAATTGCCCAGCGAGTACAATTGCGGCTTGGTCAGCAATACGTCCAGTTTGTTGCCGCGGCCGTCGAGGATCATGGTCGAAACGCTTTCTCCCACTCCGTCGGCCGAGAACACCAGCGCATTTTCAAAACCGCACATGGCATAAATACTGACTACGTGCGCCATGTGATGACTGACGAACTTGAACTTTTCGCGCGCCGGTCGTACGCCGAACTCACGCTCGAACAGATCCTGCATCAGCGTGCGAATGTCGTTGAATGCACCGAGCGCCGGCTTTTCGAGATGAAGCCGGCGAAAGAACTCGTTCAGGAATTCTTCGGTAGCGTAATAGGCGATGTAATCGACATCCTCCAAACCGATGCCACGCGTTCGCAGGCAGTATTTTATCGAGCGCGTAAAGGTTTTATTGGTGTGTTTGATACGCACCAGGCGCTCTTCCTCCACGCCAGCCACCACCTTGCCGTCCTCGACAAGCACGGCAGCGGTATCGTGGGCGAAATCGATCGTGAAATGATAGCGATTCTCATAGATATTATCCAAACCGCCGGTTAGTCCGAGTATGATCATGTTTTCCTCTTTCTTTGTTTAGCAGTGTGCAATCCATAACCGAAAGCCGAAATCCGCAATTTGAAATCTGCAATCACTTTGTTCTGCTTTGCCTGGCCTGGCGCGTGATGCCCGGTGCGGCCGGCGCGGCAGTCGCTGGGTTCTGTTGCAGAGCCTGTTGTACGATCTCAGCGAACCGGGCCACGGTCGGCGCCTCGAACAGCCGGCGCACGGGCAGTTCCACCTTGAACCGCGCACGCACCTGGGACATGACCGCGGTGGCGGTCAGCGAATGGCCGCCCAGCTCGAAAAAACTGTCGTTGATGCCGACCTGTTCACGGGCCAGGATGGTGGCCCATATTTCGACCAGGCCATGCTCCAGTTCATTGCGCGGCGCGGCATACCCTTTGACCTGGCGCAGGTTGATAGCATCCGGTTCAGGCAATACGTCGCGGTCCAGCTTGCCGCTGGACGTGAGTGGTATTTTATCCAGACGCATGATCCGTTGCGGGACCATGTAGTCCGGCAGACGGCGGAACAGGTCTTGACGCATCCGTTCGAAATCCGGTTCATGGTTGGTCACGACGTAGGCGGCCAACTGTTTTTCCCCCTGACGGTCCAGAACCCGGACCACAGCGTCAGTCACATCGTCCTGCTCGCGCAGGACCGCTTCGATTTCTCCCAGTTCGATGCGGTAACCGCGGATTTTGACCTGACGATCGAGTCGACCCATGAAAGCAATGGTTCCGTCAGCTAGCCAGCGACCGCGGTCGCCGGTACGGTAGATGCGATTGCCAGGCGCCGTCGGATGCGATGGAAAAGCTTGTTCGGTCAAATCCGGCCGGCGCCAGTAACCGCGCCCCAGGTTGGCGCCGGCAATGCAGATTTCGCCCGGTACACCGATGGGCAGCATGTTGTCATACGGACTCAGGATCATGATCCTGACATTGTCGATGGGCCGGCCGATGGGTATGGGGCCATCCGCTTGCTCCGCGGTCAGTTCCATGGCCGTGGATACCACGGTGCACTCGGTTGGGCCATAGTTGTTGTAGACCCGCGCCTTGCCCGGCGTATAGGTGCGCAGCACATCGCCGCCGGTCAGCAGTTTGAGTCTTTCGGGCAGCGTCTGGTCGCGGCACAAAGCCTCGCAGATCAGCGGCGAGACAAATGTGTGGGTAATCTCTTTTTCGCTATAAAACCGGGCCAGACCGGTCGGGTCCGCACGCAGGTCTTCGGGCAAAGGGTAAAGGCAGGCGCCATTGAGCAGAGCAGGCAGCATCTCCAACAGTGAGGCATCAAAGGCAGGCGAAGCGAACATCGTGGCGCGTGCTGTTTCATCCAGTGCATAAAAGCGGGTGTGCCATTGGACCAGATTGGCCGCAGATAGGTGTGCGATCATCACACCTTTGGGCCGGCCGGTTGAACCTGATGTATAGATCAGGTAGGCCAGGTCGCCCGGATCCAGTTCAGGGAGTGCTGCCGCGGTCGGAGCGGATTCCACATCTTCTATGAAAAAGAGACGATCCTGCAACTCGGCAGGCAGGTGTCGGGCCAGCTTGCGCGTGGTCACCACGACCTCGGCCTCGACGTCCTCGATCATAAAACGCAGGCGTTCGGCCGGATAGGCCGTATCCAGCGGCAAGTAGGCCGCGCCTGCTTTGAGCGCGCCGATCAGGGCGACCGGCAGCATCCATGAACGCTCCAGCAAAACAGGTGTCGGCTGTCCGCGCTTCACGCCGCGCGCGAGCAGGCTGGCCGCAAGGTTGTCGGTCCGTTCAGCCAGGGCCGCGTAACTCAGGATCATGTTGCCGTCCTTCACGGCCGGACGCATGGCATGACGCGCGGCGCTATCGGCAAACAATTGCGTCAACGTCATGTCCGGCGGTTCGGCATGCGCTGACCGGCTGAAGCCTTCCACTTGGACACGCTCATCCTCGGGCAGCATGTTACAGCCAACCACGGCCGGTTCGTCCGCGCGCAGGGCCTGGGTCAGCAGTTGCTGGAAATGGCGCTGGAGCCGAACTATGCCGGCTTCGTCATACACCTGGGCATTATACTGGAACTCAACGCGCAATCGTGGGCCAGGGGCCATGACCAGGGCAAAGTCGTAGCCGGTCTGCTCATGGGAATCGACATCCGCGACGGTCAATGGACCTTCGGCGCTTTTCAGGACCTGTTCCACGGGATAATTCTCGAAAGCGACCACGTGATCGAGCAGGCGCTGCTTGAGCGGCGACTGGTTCTGCACCTCGCTCAAAGGAACGTGCTGATGTTCCGCGGCAGCCGCGGTCGCGTCGCGCAAACGTTGGGTAACGGTGCGAAACGTATCGTCGGGCTGCGTGCGCACGCGCACGGGCAGCGTGTTGATCAGTAGCCCGATCATTTTTTCCACGCCCGGCAGATCGGCGGGCCGGCCTGAGACAACCGCACCGAACACCGCGTCTTTTACACCGTTGTAGCTCCCGAGCAGCACGCCCCAGACCGCCTGCAACACTGCATTGACCGGCGAAAGCCAAGCTGCGGCGCGCTCGTTCAGCGTGCGGGTCGTGGCTTCGTCGAGCAGGAACACATGCTTGCGCAGTTCATAGGGCGCTTCCGGATCGGGAGTGCGCAGCCGCGGCAGGCCGGTGGGCTCTTTGAACCCGGCCAGCAGATCGCGCCAATAATCCATGGCTGCTGAGCGGTCGCGCGCAGCGAGCCATTCGAGATACCGTTTGTACGACGGCGGCTGATCGAGCTTGGGTTCGCGCCCTTGGACCAGGGCCTGGTAGATTTCCATCAAGTCGGCCTGAATCAACGGTATGCACCAGCCGTCCATCAGAATGTGGTGCCAGCACCAGATCACAACAGCCTGGTTCGGAGCGGTACGCAAAACACTGACGCGGATCAGCGGGTCACGCTCCAGGTTGAAGCCGCGGGCACGGTCCTGCTCACGAAAAGCGGCAATGCGCGCTTCACGGGCTTCGGGCGACTGCGCGGCCAGGTTTTCGACATGGAACTCGACACGCTGCTCGCGCAGGATCATCTGCAGCGGCTGCTTGGCCTTATGCGCCACAAACACGGAGCGCAACACATCATGGCGTATCAGCAACCGGTTCCAGGCCTGTTCAAAGAGCCGCTCATCGAGTGCGCCCCGCACACGGTAGACCATCTGCTCCACGTAAGCGAGTGAATCTCGGGCATAGAGCACATGAAACAGCATGTTCTCCTGCATGGGTGTCAGGGGATACAGGTCTTGAAGATTTTCTTTACTGATCATCGTTGAATAAATCCTCCAATTCTTCCTGGTTCAAACCTTGGTAGGTCAGGTCAGCGGCGGTCACCTCCGCTGTTTTCTTCTGCAAACAGTGCTCGATCACGGCATCGGTCTCACGCACGATTTGCGTCAGCAAATCGGTTATGCTCTTCTCGTGGAACTGGTCGCGACTGTACTGGATATTCAGGTTCAGCACGCCGGATGATGTTGCGCCGCTGATGTCGAGGTCATGCAGGCGTCGCAGGCCGGGATCGACGCTGGGGCCAAGTGGTTCGTCGGCGGACAGGAACAGGCCCTGGTCAGCGGCGTCGTCAAATTGGCCCAGGTAGTTGAAGCTGATCGGCGGCGCCAGGTCCGGCGGCGCAGGCACGCCGTCCAGGTCGCTTGACCAGGCACGCAACATGCCGTAGCCCATGCCATACCGCGGAACCGCGCGCAGCGCTTCCTTAATTGACACGACCTGACGTCCAACCTCATCGGCACAAACCGCCAGGTCCAGCAGCGCGGGATAAAGACAGGTGAACCAGCCCACGGTACGATGGATATCCAGCGTTTTAACCAGCGGCTCGCGGCCATGCCCTTCCATGGCGATCCAGGTGCGCGTGCGCCCGCGCCAGGCGCGCAGCGCCCGGGCCAGCGCGGTCAGCAGCAGATCGTTGATGCGCGTGTTGTAC
>CAZOLK010000076.1:0-1954 GCA_964580325.1 uncultured Verrucomicrobiota bacterium
GCCCCAAACCAAGAAAATCCACGGCAGTTTCGTTGTCATAGCATCTTGCCCCTGATCTTCCGGAAGCAAAGGCCTGCTAGAAGATATTTTGCGCAGTTTGTCTAAAATTAAGTGCGCATGGATTTAACAAGGAAAAGCGCTCGAACTTGCGTGTTTCGTCGCCGTCATCATCAATTTAGAACTTACGTTGCTCTTCTGAAAGTTCACGGTCATCAGAAGCCTCACGCTGTTCGTGGGGCCGATTCTTCGTCTGGCCGGTGCTTTGGCGATGTGCGTAGTAACTGTCATGATATGTCGAGGAAAGACCGAACAATCGCATGGACCACTACAAATGAACCCGACTTTGGCGGCTGAACGCCTCAAAGGTGGCGTTTGGCAACAGAAAAGGGAAGCGTATCATACAAGACATGAAGGTTGACAATGGTCGCAATGAAATTAATGATATTAGGAGCAACTCGACTTTACTCAATATACCATCAGAGTCGTACACGACTCGCGCAAAGTGATCAGCAGCGATACGATGTTTACGGAAGGTCACAACCCATTGCTGAGTGGGCGGGACGCCCTACACCCATTGAGCAACAGAATACGCTTTGTCTTCAACCAGAGACGAAGGTCGGGTACGAAGACGCTGCCTGAAGCAAAGATCACAAAATTTCAGATGCGCCGATTTGCACGGCGCATCCAACTTGTGGACATTCCCTCGGACAACGCCTTGGGATTTGTTTTACCACCGATTGCGTTTGCCGCCGCCACCACCGCCGCCGCCGCCGCCGCGACCGCCTTGCGGTTTGGGTTGCGATTCATTAACGCGCAGATTCCGTCCCATGAAGTCCTGTTCGTTGGTGGCCTTGATTGCGGCGAGTGCTTCCGCTTTATCCGGCATTTCAACAAAGCCGAATCCCTTGGATTCTCCAGAGAACTTGTCCACAATGACGCGAGCCGATGTGACTGAACCATATTGAGAGAAGAGTTCCTGAAGTTTCTGATCATCTGCCGTATACGGCAAGTTTCCTACATAGATATCCATGATGATATCTCCTTATGCGTGTCATTCATATCAGTTTTCCAATACTGCACGAATGACACGGGTGCGGATCGGTATCGACCATAAGTGATCGAATAACGTGAATATAAGGAGTCGTCGGTTGGAATGCAAGCTTTGTTTTCATTTTTTTTTGTTGGTCTTCCTAAATGTTGTCCCAATATCCAGTTATCCGTTATCAGTGATAGAGACCAGTTGCCAGTGACCCATGACCGATGACCTATGACGAATGACCCAATTTAGTCCAGGGTCGTCAATTCCAGCGGGCATTCGGGCAGGGACTTGAGGAAAAAGCGACCGTACCATTTGTTGCTGATGCGTGCGTCCAGTACAACGACAATACCTTGATCTGTACTGGTGCGGATCAGGCGGCCGACGCCCTGGCGGAACTTGAGCACTGCTTCGGGCAGCGAATATTCCTTAAAGGGGTCCAGCCCTTTGTCTTTAAGGCGTTTGAGACGCGCCTGGATCACCGGATGATCCGGTACCGCAAAGGGGAGTCGCGTGATAATCACGTTGCTCAGCGCTTCGCCGCGTACATCAACGCCAACCCAGAAGCTGTTCAGTCCGAACAGCACGCCGGCCTTGGCTTCTTTGAAGCGTTCCAGCAAAATATGACGCGGCAACCCGCCGCCCTGGCGGAACAATTCGTACCCGCTGCGTGTAAATTCATTGCGCACCAGGCCAGCAACCTTATTGAGCATTCTACTGCTGGTAAAGAGCACAAAAGCGCGACCGCGCGTCTGATGCACGAAGCGGATGACAGCCCGGGCACAAGCCTCGGTGTAGCGTTCGAAATCGTTGGGATTGGGCATATCCTGCACGATAATTACGCGCATCTGGCGCGCAAAATCAAACGGCGAGCCAACGCTGAGCCCGCGGCATTCACCGGCGCCGACCCTGTTGATG
>CAZOLK010000076.1:1964-9112 GCA_964580325.1 uncultured Verrucomicrobiota bacterium
ATCGATCTGTCCGCGCACCGCGAGCGTGGCGCTGGTCATGATTGCGCAAGGTGCCTGGGCGAACAGGCTGTCGCGTAGAATAGGCGCCACCTCGATGGGCGCGGAATAGCATGCCGCATGCTCTTTGCGACGACCCTCCAGCTCACTCCAGTACACCTGGTCGTCCAAGGTCTGGAAAAGGAAGGCATCCAGTTTTGTATACAATTCGCGCCCGCGATCCAGGGCCGATTTCATTTCAATGCGCAGATCCTCGTCGTCGACGATGGTCTCGGCAAGCTGATCCAGATGGCCCAGCACTTCGCGCAACCGCATCAACACCGGCGTATGCAGATCCAGCGGTGTGCCGACAACCTGCTGCGGGTGGTCCTGATCAAGATGCAGCACGCGTTTGACCTGAGCGAACAGGTCCGTCACTTCGTCACGCAACTGGGTAATGGCATGGGCTGACGGGCCATGCTTGAGCACAGCCAGCAAGCCCTTATTCTTTTCCGGAATATACAGGCGACGCATCCAGTAATCGAAACTGTAGTAGGTCAGGCGGATACCGAGATATTCGCTGGCCACGTTTTCCAATTGATGAGCCTCGTCCAGGACCACGGCGCCGTAGACTGGCAGCATACCGCTCGCGCCATCCATTTTGAGGGCCATATCGGCGAAAAAGAAATAGTGGTTGGCCACCAGCATGCGCGCGTTAAAGATTTCGCGCCTGGCCCGGATAAAATAGCAACGTTGATAATCGGGACAATGCTGCCCCAGGCAGTTGCCCTGCTCGGCGCAAACCGCGGCCCAGACTTCGGGTGTGGGTTGATGCGGCATACTCTGCAAACTGCCGTCATGGGGCTCCATCATCCATTCACGAATTTTGTGCAGCTCTGTTTTCCAGCCCGTCTCGAAAAGGTCGTCACCCATGCGTTGCGTGCGAGACAAACGTCTGAGGCATAAGTAGTTGTGGCGCCCCTTGACCAGCACGGCTTTGAAATCCAGTCCCAATATCTTTTTGATGAACGGGATATCTTTCTTGATGAGCTGTTCCTGCAGGCTGATGGTATAGGTGGAAACCACAACCTTGCTGTTGTTGCGTTGGGCAAGGTGGGCCAGGGGCACAAGGTAGGCGAAACTCTTGCCCACGCCGGTACCAGCTTCGACGGCGAGATGCTGGCCGGCGGCCAAGGCTTCGGCCACGGCCTTGGCCATGGACAACTGCTGCGGACGATGCTCATAGGGAAAATCCTGGTCGCGACAAGCGATTTCCAGCGGTCCTTGGGCCGCGAAAAACGCGCGCACATCGTCAAGCAGAGACCAGACCGGCACGTCATTTTCAAACGTATCTTTAGGTGCAATCATCGTGAATCAAAGTCCTTATAAAAAAATCGAAAAAATTATCTCATTCCGGACTTGCAATATCAAACAACATCGTCCATATTTTAATATCTCGAATGGGTACGAAGCGAGCGTAGCTCAGTGGTAGAGCTCTACCTTGCCAAGGTAGATGTCGAGGGTTCGAATCCCTTCGCTCGCTCCATTTTTTTTTGTATGGGCGAGGGTCAGTAAAGAAAAGAGCCCGTCTTATCATTCCACGCGAGACAATAAACCGGGATGGGTTGGTAGCTCAGTTGGTAGAGCAACGGACTTTTAATCCGTAGGTCCTGGGTTCGAACCCCAGCCAACTCACCACATCCGACGATCTGGCGTTGTGCCAAGGTCGGAGTACTGTTGGCCACGGAACTCAAGCCGCTCTGGAAGCAAAAATCGGCGGTGAATTGACTCAGGCCGCCATCAATCGCGCATTCATCGTGCGTAAAGATACGTACCAACTCGTCTGTCTCGACCTGGCCGAGGGAAGGACAAAACCACCTCCTTTTCTTGGAAAACTGTAGATACACGGAGGCAAAGTCGGCAAATTGCTGGCCGAATACGATCTGTCGGTCTGCCCTGTCTTTGATGGCCTGTCCGCAATCGACTGGTAACTGGTCGTGCCCATGATCAATGGGGAAGTTATGTGCTGGGGATTCAAGATATTCAAGATCATCCAGCACGGAATATCCAATACTTACCCGAACCGATGCTTGGGCTTCAGGCGGTAGCCGCGGCAGAAATCGGCGCCTGACATGGGCTTTTTGCCTGGAGGCTGGACTTCCAGCAGGCGCAAAGCCCCGTTGCCCGTGGCTATCAATGGACCTTCCTTGTCGATGTCCAGCACCTGGCCCGGTGCCTCCTGCCCCGGTTCGGGACGGGTGCGCAGCACTTTCAGCAGCGCGTCGGCGCCTGCCTCGATCTGGCAGTAGCAACAGGGCCAGGGATAAAGGCCGCGCGCCCGGTTGTGCAGCGTTGCGGCCGGCAGGTTGAAGTCCATGCGGCCGTCTTCTTTGGTTAATTTGGGTGCGCGGGTCGCTTCTGCCTCGCGTTGCGGGATGCGGTCGGCTGTTCCGTTTTCGATTTGGGCAATGGCTTTGAGCATCAACTCGGCGCCCCGCTCGGCCAGGATCGGTTCCAGCTCAGCCGTGCGCTGATGCGGCTCGATCATGTAGGGCTCCCGCAGAATAATGTCGCCAGCGTCCATGCGTGCGGTCACATACAAAATGGTCACGCCGGTGGTCTTGTCGCCGTTGGCCAACGCCCACTGGATCGGCGCCGCGCCGCGGTACCTGGGCAGCAGCGAGGGATGGATATTGATAAAGCCGTGACGTGGGATCTCGAGCAATGCGCGCGGCAAAAACTGGCCATAGGCGGCCACCACGCCGAGGTCAGGTGACAGCGCGCGAATCTGGTCCAGGGCTTGGGTCGCGGCAATGCGCTCGGGGGTAGCCACCGGCAGGTTCATTTCCACGACCAGCTTTTTAACCGGACAGGCCGCGGGTCTGCGTTTTCGTCCACTCGGCCGGTCTGGTTGCGAGATCACCAGCTCAACCGTGTGTGCCGGTTCCTCCGCCGCTCCGCGCAGCGCTGGGCAAGCCAGGTCTCCGGATCCTAAAAAAACAATACGCACTTTGTATCTCCTTTTTTCAAACGAGGACGTCCGTGTCCTGGCGGCAACCGCGCAACAAACCGTCGATGATGTTTTCCAGACGTGCGATGCAGGCGTCCCAGGAGAAGCGTTCCTCGACCAACGCGCGCGCGCGGCGCGCCATTTCGTGGCGCAACTGCTTGTCCTCGAGTAAAAAGCTGATGCTTTCGACCATCACCTCGACGCAATCAGCGATGCAGCAATGGTGGCCGCTGTATGCAGGGATGCCTTCCATTCCGTGGTAGGTGGATACCACCGGCGCGCCGCAGGCCATGGCTTCCAGCACCTTGCCTTGCAGCCCCGATCCCATGCGCATGGGGCAGATGAACAGCGTGGCCTCCCATAAATAAGGGCGCACGTCGTCGACCTCGCCTGTTACCCGGATGCCTGGCAGGCTTTTTTCCAGGTCCAGTATTTCGTGCGTCGGATGAGGGCCGATGATGGTGAACTGGATCCGTTCATGGCGTTGCCGCAGGCACGGAAAGACTTCTCGGGCGAACCAGAGCGCGGCGTCTCGGTTTTTTTCGTCGCGGTAATTGGCTGTGAACACCAACTTTGGCGCACCCGCGCCGGACCTTTCCGCAAACGAAAACAAGGCAGGATCCACGCCACTCGGCGCCACGGAAATCGGTACGTTTAAATCCAAGCTGAGCAATTCGGTGCGCTCCTCGCCGGTCAACACCAGCAGGCGGTCGATGCCGCGGTAGAGGTGCAGTTCAAACTGCTGCAATGCATCGAACCAGGCGCGTTTCCACCAGGCCCGCGGCCCATAGCCCCAGAGCCGCAATTGCCTGCGGATGGCGACAACCGCGCATTGATGGCACGATATCAGCGTACGTACAGCGGGCAGGTATGGATTGTGAAATAGGTAGAGTCCCATCATCGAGTATTCGGCGATCACCGCGTCGTAGCGCGAGCGCTCCACCATGTCGCCGATCACCTCTTTCATGCGTGGAGCATACCAGCCGGCAAAAGGCGGCGGAATGCCGTGGAGCCACAGGTTGGTCAAAGTGCGCGGCAGGCTCTTGCGGAAAGGGACGACCTCCTGCTCAAATACATGTTCGCGCATCTCGTTCAAATGGCGCTGATTTCGCGGATGGATAAACGAAGCCAGACCCACCCGATGCCCTTTGGCGGCCATCCGTTTGATGCGCTCGTACACGATGCGATGCCCGCTGATGACACCTGCGTGCGGCATTTCCGTTGTCAGAAACAATATCTTCATAAACAGGGCGCATTCCAGAAAACCTTTTTCGCTGTTTTTACAGCAAGATGCTCTTGGGCGGCTGCTTGACCTCGCGCGTAGCCAGCGATTCGAAACAGACCGAGCAGCGGTATTCGTATAACTCCGAGCGCGGCAGAATCAACATCAAGCGCTCGCGCACCGGCTGCGATCGTTTGCAGCGCGGACAATAGATTTCCGATGCTTTGAATTTCTTAAATTGTCGATATGGTTGCATAATGAATTTATTATAAAACCAATTTTAAACATGGCAAGACCGGATCTAAGAAAATATTGTTCTGCTTTACAAGGCGGCACAACCTTTTTTTTTGGGGCGATATCCATTTTTTACGTTGACGTTGCCGATTTTTGGGCATAAATTGTCAATGAAAAACCTTTAATAATTAATAACCTTATGTGAAGATAGGAGCTATGCATGGCTACAATTGATTTTGGCGGCGTCAAGGAAGAAGTTGTGACCCGGAAGGAATTCCCGCTTTCCAAGGCGAAACGTATATTGAAGAACGAAGTGGTTGCCGTGATTGGCTATGGCGTGCAGGGACCGGCCCAGGCTTTGAACATGAAAGATAACGGCATCAACGTGATCGTTGGTCAGGCCAAGGAGTTCAAGAAAGACTGGGATCGCGCCCGTCAGGACGGGTGGGTTCCGGGAAAAACCCTGTTCGATATCGAAGAAGCAGCGCAAAAGGCGACTGTAATCCAGATGCTGATCTCTGACGCGGCTCAGCGTAAAATTTGGCCTACCATCAAGAAATGCCTCAACGCAGGCGACGCGCTCTATTTTTCCCACGGGTTTTCGATCGTCTACCAGGAGCATACCAAGTTGACGCCGCCCGCGGATGTCGACGTGATCATGGTTGCGCCCAAGGGTTCGGGTACGTCCGTGCGCCGCAACTTCCTGTCCGGCGCCGGCATCAACTCCAGCTACGCTGTCGAACAGGATTACACGGGCAATGCCCATGATCGCTGTCTGGCCCTGGGCATTGCCATCGGTTCCGGTTACCTGTTCCCGACCAGCTTCCGCCACGAGACGGTCAGCGATCTGACCGGTGAACGCGGCATCCTCATGGGCGCGCTGGCCGGCGTCATGGAAGCCCAGTACGATGTGCTGCGTCAGAACGGCCACTCACCCAGCGAAGCGTTCAACGAGACCGTGGAAGAATTGACCCAGAGCCTGATTCGCCTGGTCGATGAAAACGGCATGGACTGGATGTACGTCAACTGTTCGCAGACTGCGCAGCGCGGCGCCCTGGACTGGAAGCCCAAATTCAAAAAGGCGACCATGCCGGTTTTCAAAGAGCTGTATAAAGCCGTGGCTGACGGCAGCGAAGCAGCTCGCGTGGTGCGCGTCTGCGGCCGCAAGGATTACGCGGACAAAGTGGCCAAGGAACTGGCCGAACTGCGCGAGTCCGAAATGTGGCAGGCCGGCCAGGCCGTACGCGATCTGCGCCCCAAGGAAAAGGCAAAAACCGTCAGTAAAAAGACCAAGGGCGTCAAAGGCCGCGCCAGTAATTAAGGTATTGGTCCGCAAATATTGGTTGCAGCTACATAGCGCCACGAACGTGTCGAACGGCTGGATCGACTTGCCGCATTGTCGGCAGCGGCTCAGCCGTGAACGTCACTGGTTATGGGTCATTGATCATTGATCACTCACCAGGGGGGGGTAAGCTGAACCAGCGTTTGATGTACCGGTTTCGGCTGGCCCGCAAGCACGCTAACTAAGCCAACGAGTCGGCTAAAGCCGGTGCTCTGGACGCTGGTTCAGGATAAAATGGACAACCTCTTGAGGCTCATGCAGAGGATACGTTGTGCGGAGCACAACCCCACCTTGCTCCCTGCACCCTGTTTCCTCCCCTTGCTCCCTTGCTCCCTTCCAACTTCTGACTCCAAACGCCCACCTAAATCCATCCCGTATGTTTTGCCAGCATGCCCACATAGTGAACGAAAGCGGGCCAGGAGACATCGGCTGGCACGCCATGATCGCAGCTTGGAATAAAACCGCCATCACGGATCACGGGGCTGATGCGGTCCAGTTCGCGCTCGATGTGCATGCCGCCGCGGGCGATTTCACGCTTGTCCACCCCGCCGCGATAGGCCATGTTTTTGCCGAATTGGCGCCGGAACGCGACAATATCGTTGCCGGCCGCGACTTCGATCGGATCGCAGCAGTTGACCCCGGCTTCAAGCCAGATGGGGATCAGTTCACCGATATGTCCGTCCGAATCGATCGCATAGAGCGGCACACCCGCGCTGCGGACAGCTTCGCCCCATCGCTTCCAGATCGGCAGCAGAAACCGGCGCGTCATGGCCGGTGAAAGCATGGAGCAACCTTTGTAGGCCATGTCTTCGGAAAAGTGCACGCAGTCCGGAACGACCAATTCGAAGATGCGCTCGATCAGCCCTAGGATGTAGTCTTGCCAGAAGGTCAGCATCTCCTCGACGAAAGCGGGGTCGTCGTAGAACATCATGGAGAGCTGTTCAAAACCGAGCCATTCGCGCAACTGCCAGTAGGGGCCGGAAAAATGGATTTCCAGAAAGGTGTCCCTGTCGCCCAGACGGGCTGCCAATGTAGCGGCATTTTCAGGCAACCTTTCCGCGGTTGCGGGATCGTAGCGTCGCTTCATGTCTTCCCAATCAGCCCGGTTTTCCACTGGGCACTTGATCCAGCGCCGCGTGACAAAGTCAATGGCGTTGCGCAGGTATTCCACGTTAAACTCGTTGCCGATTTCGCAGATATTGCCTTTCCAGTCCTGGACCACCTGGGAACGCTGGCGACGTTCCAGCACCTTTTCCTCAAACATGGGCATCATGCGTTCGTTGACCAGGAAACCTGGTCCTCCCTGGGGCCAGGCTTGTTTGCCGCCGGCCTGGCGATAGGCATATTCCGCGATTTGATGCGGC
>CAZOLK010000076.1:9122-20520 GCA_964580325.1 uncultured Verrucomicrobiota bacterium
AACATGTTCGGGCAGGCCCTCGCTGCGCCAACGGGCGCGCGTCGACTCCCGGCCGCCACCCGGCCATAGCGGGATAAAATCAACCTTTTCAAACATGAGCGTGCGTAGATGCTGTTCGCGTTGCGTCAGTCCCTGTTCCAATGTCATCGTGGTCATCTCGTTGCCTTTCATTTTATGCATTCAAATTATGCACTTTGATTAAGATCAAATACATGGAATTATTGGTTAATTTTGGCAGGGGTCAGGATGCAGGGGCAGGATGCAGGAGACACGATGCGGGATGCTATCCGCAAACCGAAACCGCCGCTGCTGGTTTACCGGTCGGAACAGTTCCGTACGCCCATGAGTGTGGAACAGGCCATGGGTCTGTGGGTTGACCGGATTGGCGCCAGTGTGGGCACGGAACGCCGATGAAGCTGCGAGTGCTGGGGTTGTATGCGGCTGTTCATCTGCTTGAAGGATGCGGCGTTTTTCATAGTCGGCGGCATGGTGAAGTACACTTGCGTGAGCACGATACGTTGCTTTTCTTTCCCGAAGAGCCGACGCGCTATTTCCCGGATTAGAGATGGGAGACCTGTTGGGTGGTCTGGGTGGGCCGGAAGCCGACCGTTTGCGGCGCCTGGGTTACCTGGATGAGCAAAAGCCGATTTTCCACGATCCGGCCTGGTGTGTTTTTCAGGCGCACCAACAGCTCAAACCACTGATGAACCGTGGTTGTGCAATTCGGTGAAAGTCATTGCCTGGCGGGCAGCCTTGGGTCGCGCATCCCTTCGACGACCATCATGCCGTTGGCCATGGCCCATGCGCTGCGGTTGAAGAAGTATGGAGCATAATGACGGAAAATCGGACGAGTTGGATAGATCCGACGAGTTGGACTCATCGCCCGTCAATCTTTCACTCGCCGGAAAACGGCGCTACGTAGACCCGGTTCTTGCCGGCCGCTTTGGCCCGGTAAAGAGCCTGGTCTGCTTGCTTCACCAAATCCTCTGACCCACGGGCATTGAACGGGCAGTTGGCCACGCCGAGACTCACTGTGATGCGCTGCGTTTTGGTGAATGCATCCGCAATGGAAGCGCGCAGTCTTTCCGCCACGACAAAGCCTTCGTCCAACTGTGTCTGGGGCAGAATCAGGGCGAACTCTTCGCCGCCGTATCTGGCGCAAATGTCTAGTTCGCGACTCGATGCCATAATGATCCGGCCGATTTCCGACAAGGCCGCATCACCCGCGGGATGACCGTCACGGTCGTTGATTTGCTTGAAGTCATCGATATCCAACATGATCAACGATACCGGACTGCCGTGTCGTTTGTAACGAAGCAACTCTCTATCGAGTTTGTCCCGAAAAGCCGAGGCCACGTATAGCCGGGTCAAGCCGTCCTTCAACGCCACTTCGGCGATGTGCGCCATTTTCCGGCCACTGATCACCTTGGGCTTGTCCAGGCGATCGGCGATGTTTGAGAGATAATCCAGTGCCGCCACCACGATGCCGATATTACGCCCCACTTTGGCTGACACGTCGTATTTGTGCGCCAGAATATTCTCCCATAACGCGGGCGACGCTTCTTTAGGGAAATATTGATAGGTTATGGCGAATAGCAAATCCGTATAGAATGCCGCCCCTCTTGTTTCTTCCTGCTTCTTCCGAAACGCTTCCTCTGCCGCGGTCAAGGGGCGGTCGCCGGCAACCGCTTTGACGAAATCCATGGAGAGCAGCTCGTTGTCCAGCAAGCGGCCCAGTTGCAGGCGCACATTCTTGTCGTTGTTGGTCAAGCTTCGGGCGCCTCTGCTACCTTCTCGATTCGTCGGGCCAGATCGGCTTCGCGCACGGGTGTGATCATGAAATCGGCATGCGGCAATTTCTTGACGTCGTTGGCCAGCGGCATTTCGTATTGGTTCACGGCCACCAGCAGCGGTATCTTGTCACGCCAGGGTTGTTCCGCGATACGCTCGCAGAGTTGGCGGATTTCGCGCTCTTGGTATTTTGTGGAAAATACCGCGATGGCGTCCAGTTCCTCGGGCGACACCGGTGCGCCGTCCTCCGGTTTCCAACCGGGCTCGGTCTGGGTCCAGGCCCAATCCTCGAACACTGCTGGCTCGAACCGGGCATCAGGGTTGTCTTTAGCGTTTACCAATAAAACATGTTTTTTCGTGTTCATGCGATTCTCCTTTCCTGTTGAAGTGTTTGTCATGCCTGCCTCACCGCTTCCTTGACAGCGGGTATGGACGGCGGCGCCACGCTCAGGGTTTGGATGCCGTAACGCAGCAGCCGTTCCGTATGGCGCGGTCGGGAAGCCAGTTCACCGCAGACCGAAAAGGGACGGTCCGGCGCGTCACGCCGTGCAATGTCGATCAAGCGAAACACGGCGTCGTGCGCGTCGTCAAAATACGGTTCCACCGCCGCGTTTTCGCGGTCCGTCGCAAAAGTATACTGGGTCAGATCATTGGTGCCGAAGCTCATGAATTGGGCGTGCGCGACAAGCGCGGCGACCGACAGCGCAGCTGCCGGCGTCTCGATCATGGCGCCCATTTGAGGTCGCGTTTTCACGCCAGAAATATGTTCCCGGGCCATACGCATCTGTTCCTCTACGAAAACCAGGTCGCCGGGCAAGGTAACCATGGGCGTGAGGATGTGCAGATCAAAGTCGTCCGCGAGTTGCAGCAAGACCTGCAGTTGCGTTTGCAGCAAATCGGGAACATCGCGCAGAAAACGGATACCGCGACGTCCCAATGCCGGATTGCTTTCGCGTCTCGATTCCAGGAAAGGCAAAGATTTGTCCGCGCCTACGTCAAGCAAGCGCACATATACCGGCAATCCCTGGGCCGGCAGCAGGGTTTGGCGGATCTCTTCATACAGTTCTTCTTTGCTCGGTGGTTCCTGGCGGCCCAGGTAGATGCGTTCGATGCGATACAGCCCTATGCCGTCGGCTCCGTTGTTCAAGGCTTCGCGTGTATCTTCAACGCGACCGACATTGGCCATGACCGCGATCCGTCGACCGTCCCGCGTTTTTGCGGGTAGGCGTGCCCGGTCACGCGCTCTGTTAAAGGCCAGGTCCCGTTGTTCGCGCTTTTCGACGAATGCCTGGCGCTGTTCCTTGTTCGGCCGGACAACCGCTTCACCGGCATCCGCATCCACCAGGACCCACTGTTCTGGCGCGACCTGTTCGACAATGCCGGGCAATCCGGCGATACAGGGCAAGCCAATCTCGTGGGCGAACAGGGCTGCATGCGATCCCGCGCCGCCGGATTCCAGCAATGCGCCCGAAGCGCGCCGACGTGCCAGAATAATCGTATCCGACGGCAACAGCCGCGGCGCCACCAACACACTGCCTTCCGCCATGTTTTCGAGCGCATGCCCGCCCAGACCCGCCATGGACGAAATCAGCCTGCGCGCCAGGTCGCGGACATCGTCGGCTTTCTGCTGCGCCGTGTCAGCTTCCATGGAACGAAAGCGGCGTTCCCAACGCCTGAAAACCGTGCGTACGGCAGCGCCCGCGCTGACCAGTTCCTGACGTAATTCTTTTTCTATTTCCGCTCTCAGTGCGGCATCGCGCACCATGGCGATGTGTGCCTGGAATACGTCCGACAATTGCGCGTCGATTTCTTCCTTCACCTTCTCGGCCAGGGCTTCGAGATGGCCGGTAATGGCTTCGATCGCCTGATCGAACCGTTTTAACTCGCGATTCACTTCTTGCGTTTCGATGTTGTGGAACTCATCCACTCGAGTCATCACATCGTTGTAGATATACGTCTTGCCCTGGCCCAATCCGGGCGCCAGCGCACGCCCCGTCAAAATCAATGGTTGCTCCTGCTCGGTCATCTTGCGCTCAGCTTTCTTCGCGTTTGCGCATCAGGCAAGGGTCGAGCCCATGGCGCCGGCGCCTACAATGACGACTTTACGTTTCATCATGCAGCCTCTCTCATTGCTCTGTTAATCTTGGTTTTCCGTGATCCACTGCCGAGCTTCCGCTATGTCGGCAATGTCGAAGTAGCGGACTTTGGCCATGGTGAAAGGCTTGCAGAACACGGTCATGCTTTTCTCCCATTGCTTATCGCCCACCAGGGCCAGCCTTTCGATATCGTTGAAATGTTTTGTGGCGAACTTGGTATCCTCCCACAAGGCGCTCATGTCCCATCCCTGGAATCGCTCCATTTCAAACAGCAGCCGTATCTTGTCATGTTTTTCCATAAACGTTTCCATCTGGGGCAGGAACCGGTCGTAGTCCTCCTTGGCCAGTTTTCCTGTCACTTTGGCCATGATAACGTTGTGACCCGGCATTTCAGTGATGTCGATCATGATAGATTCGTCCTTTCCATGTTGGTTTCGTTTGCTTATACCTAAACTATATCCTGCTTTGTCTCGACTATCCATCGGGCAATCCCTTAGTAGACGCGTTCAAATCTCTTAGACCGCCGGCATAAGGTTTTTCGCGCCCTGAGTTAAGGACTTGCCCTATGTTTAATACGACCTTATTTGTCTTTAATAAGAACTGTCAGAACGGTCAGAAGTTGAAAGAAGTTTACTCTTTGAAGAAAGGATCCAATCATGTGGACCAAATGGCTGCCGTGGCGATATATGTTGAGTCGCCTTGCGCGTTCCAAAGGATTTCTCGATCCCCTGGAAGTCCTGACGCAATTCAATCGCTTTTCGAAACCGTCCGACCTGGTGGCGCCCATGGAACTGTTGCGTGCCGGCGCTGTGCTGTTCGCCCGCGGCATGATGAACCGGCAGGCGATCCAGCACAACCTGGATTGGGTCTGGCCCTACTGGGTCGTGCGTCAGTTTGCGCCGTCTTCCGAGTCGTTCATTCCACGCGCCTTCACCATCGCGCACATGAACTTGACCCAGCGCAACTGGACCGGCGTCGGCCTGCCGGACGCGGATGAAATCCCGATCATCGACCCTCGCGGTTTGGTTATGCCGTTCTTCGATTCCTGGTCCATTGACGCCTGGGTCATCGACGAGAACCGCAACACCCTTCTGCCATCCCACGCCCCGGACGCGGAGCAAGGCTGGGTGGAGACGAACAACCTGGTCGTGCGCACCGCGACCCGGCTACATGGCTTGTTTCTGGAAAGTACTTGCCGGGTCGATTGCGCGACAGGCGTGCCGGAATGCGTTATCGCTTTGCGCGCCCGGTCCAATCTCGCGGGTCGGCTGATCGTCTCGTTGCGACCCTATAACCCGGAAGGCATCAGTTTCATCCATTCGATCAAACCGAGCGGCAGCGAACAAGCGTGGCACGTGAACGACAAGCACGTGGTGATCCTGGACCAGGAACCCCGTACCGTGTATCTGGCCGATTACAGATATGGCGACGTCTACCACATGCTGTTCGCCGCCGCGATGCCTTCCGTCAACAGCGTGACCTGCGATGTTGGCATGGCCAGCGGCGCCTTTGTCTACGACCTGGTCCAGGATGTCGAGAAATCGCTGACCATTCGCGTGCCGCTTCATACGGAAAAAAAGCGCCTGGAGCTATCCTCGGACTTGTTGCCTGATCGACGCTGGCGCGAAAAAACGGCTGCCGCGGCGGATCTTGCGCTACCCCAGCAACGTTACACCGAACTGTACCGGGCAGCGATCAAAGCCATGGTCTTGCACGCGGGCCGCGAAACCTATGCCGGTCCTTTCACCTACCGCCAGTTCTGGTTTCGCGACGCGACGTTCATCGCCCATGCCTTGCTATGCGCCAACATGATCGACCAGGCCGAAGCGATCATCGCCTCATTCAAGGAAAAACAGAACAGTAAAGGCTATTTCCTGTCCCAGGACGGCGAATGGGATTCCAACGGCCAGGCGCTCTGGCTGCTGGACCGTTATACGACACTGACCGGTAAAACCCTGGAAGCGTCTTGGATCGACATCGTGCGCAAGGCCGCCCAATGGATCGCCGACAAGCGGTTGCCGCCGCATCCCACCGACTGGCATGGCGGTCTGTTACCCGCCGGTTACAGCGCCGAGCATTTCGGACCCAACGATTTTTATTACTGGGACGACTTCTGGAGCGTGGCCGGTTTGCATGCGGCTGCCCGTTTGCTGCGCGGCTTCAACGAGCAAGCCACGGCGGACCGGTTCGAACGCGAAGCCGGGTCCCTGCTCGAGGCGATTGAACTCAGTCTGACCAAAGTGGATCAGCGCCTGGGTCAAACGCTGCTTCCTGCATCCGTATACCGGCGCATGGACAGCGCCGCGGTAGGGTCGATCATACCTTCCTATCCATTAAGACTATGGAAACCGGATCACCCGCGGCTGGTCCATACCCTGGATTATCTGCTGACCCACTGCTGTACCGACAAAGGCTTTTTCCATGAAATCTGCCATTGCGGGATCAATCCCTACCTGACGCTGCATATAGCCCAAGCGCTGTTGCGCGCCGGCGACACGCGCTTTGCTGCATTGACCGACGCCATCGCTGACCTGGCCTCACCCACGGGGCAATGGCCCGAAGCCATGCACCCGCAACTGGGCACGGGTTGCATGGGCGATGGTCAGCATATCTGGGCATCGGCCGAATGGGTCATGATGATGCGCAACAGTTTTGTGCGCGAAGAGGAGGACAACGATACCCTGGTTTTGTGTTCGGGTTTGCACCGTGCCTGGGTGGCACCGGACCAGGAGTTGCACCTTGGCCCCACACCCACGGCGTTCGGGCTGGTATCTTTGAGAATCAGCGCCGAACAGGACACCGTGCAGACGACCTGGGAAGCCCGTTGGCACCATAAAGAACCGCGCATCGAACTACGCTTTCCCTGGACCGATCCTATCACGGTGCCGACCGGTGCTGGCAAGATGGACATCCCGTTAACGTCAACCGAATGAAAGCAAAGGACACGCACCAACCATGAAACCGATGCGCATCGCCATGTTCACCAACGTGTACGCTCCGCTGGTGGGCGGCATCAGGGAATCCATTGAACGATTCCGTATTAACCTTACACAACGCGGGCACGACGTCATGATTGTGGCGCCGCGGTTCGACGAAGAGCATCCGGAAAAGAATACGCAGCGCCATGTGGTACGGGTGCCTTCGATCACCAATATTTTTGATCGCTACTCTTTTCCTGTCGCTTACGCAACGGACCTGGGCCAGACGATCGACAATTTTGAACCGGACGTGATCCATACGCACCATCCTTTTCTGCTGGGCGATACGGCTCTGCGCGTGGCGTTCAGTCGCAAACTGCCGATCGTCGTGACCCATCACACCAGCCGGGATCAATACCTGCACCACATGCCGGACCAACCTGAATGGATCCGGGATTACCTGGTCAACCTCTATACCGGTCATGCCAACCTGTGCGATGCCGTGGTCGCACCGTCGACCAGCATCGCGCGTGAACTGGAAGAAGAGGGGGTGATCAAACCCATCCGTGTCATACCTACGGGTGTGGACCTGGAGGCATACGCGGAAGCTGACGGCGCACGGTTTCGGGACCTGCTGGGCATCGATGCCGCGACGCCGTTGATCGGTCATGTGGGTCGATTGGCTCCGGAAAAGAACCTGGCTTTCCTGGCCCGGGCCGTTGCTGAATTTCTGCATGGCAGGTCCGGCGCCCGTTTTGTGGTGGTCGGTTCCGGGGAAGAGGAGCGGATGATCTGGGACGAATTCAATCGCCGCAAGCTGGGCGACCAGATATCGTTCACCGGCACACTGCAAGGACGCGAGTTACGCGACGCTTACGCGGCCATGGACTTGTTTGTTTTCGCCTCCAAAACAGAGACCCAGGGGCTGGTGCTGCTGGAAGCTCTGGCCGGAAATACGCCCGTTGTCTGCCTCGACGGCCCGGGCGTGCGTGACCTGATGGAAAACGCGGACTGCGGTCTGCTGGTACGGGAAGAGAACGTCAATGCCTTTTCCAACGCCATGCAAGCGGTCTGGAGCAACAAGGCCGGCTATGCGGCTGCGGCCCAACAGCATGTCCGCGCTTTCAGTCAAACCGAAAGCACGACCAAGCTGCTTGAACTGTACTACGAAGTCATTGAAAGCAAAGGTCAGGCTGACGAAGACGTACATCAGCATCCTTCCTGGCATGAATTGCTTTTCGCCGAGTTGGAAATCTGGGAAAACCGGTTGAAATCACTGGTGGATGTTGTGTCTTCCTAAAAAAGGCAACTACGAATGGCGCGAATGCACGCGAATAAGAAAACCTGAAAACAAGGTCTGCATAAGATTCGCGTTGATTAGCGCTATTCGTAGTTAAAAAACCGGAAGTCATGCCGAAAGCATTCGTAATTGTCACAAGGGCAAGCGTACGGTGACACAGGTTCCGCGACCCGGTGCGGCGTCGAGCTCCAGCTTGCCGCCCAGGTTTTGCAGCCGCTCGCGGATGTTGAACAGGCCGAAACCGCCGGTCTTGTCCATGGCGAACAGTTTGTCCGAGTGCGGATCCAGACCATGGCCGGTGTCGCTCACTGACATCCGCAGTTCGGCGCCGGCAAGCTCTACGTTGATCCTGATTGTGCACGGGCCGGCGTGTTTGATGGCATTTATGACCAGTTCCCTGGCTGCCTGAAAAACAAAACCGCGGCGCGCCCGGTCCAGCGTCGGCGTCCGCGGATCGATATCCACGGTTATGACGCAGCCGTGCAAAGCCTGTTGATTGTCGGCAAAATCACACAATGCCGGGCCTAGACCAAACTCGTAGAGCAGCGGCGGCGTCAGATCAGCCATCAAACCGCGACACTCGCCGATGCACGCTTCAATCAAATCGCGGATGGGTTGCAGATTTTTATCCGCATCGGTCATACCTGCCTGTTCCATGATGCCGCGCAATCCGCTCAAGCGAATGTTGGCCAGCGACAGGCTCTGGATAACGGTGTCGTGGATGTGCGAGGAGACGCGCAGCCGTTCCTCTTCCTCGGAATCGACCAAGCGTTCGGCCAGCGAACGCAGGCGCCGGCGATAGTTCGTCGCCTCATCTTCCAGACGTTTTCGCTTGGTGATGTCGCTGCCCACGCAAAGCAGCTCCAGCAAATTGCCCTGGTCGTCGTGCAACGCCCGGTTCGACCAGTGCACCCATACGCGCTGGCCATTCTTGCACGCGTAGACCGCATCCGCACAGCCTGGAACCAGGTCGCTGCCGCCGTTTTGGCGCACAAGCGTCTCGCACACTGTGCGGCCCAGCAATTCTTCGGCGGTAAAGCCGAAAAACGTGCAAGCATAGGCGTTGACATACGAGATCCGTCGGTCAGGCAGCACCCGCATGATGATGCTGTCGACGCTCTCCACCAGGTTGCGATAGTTTTCCTCGCTCTGCATATATTGCTCGCGCATGCGCACGCGTTTGGTCACATCCACCAGGCAGAGCAACAAACCCTGAGTTTGCCGGTTATCGTCGCGGATGGGGCGCAGACTCCAATCCCAATAGCCCGTGCCCGTGCCGCGACCGGGATGATCCGGATGATCGAACGGTTTTTCAAAGACAACATAAGGTTCACCCGAATCGCGGACTTGCCGGAAGACGGCCTGGTTTTCCGCATGGGGATAGAGATCGAAATGGTTGCGGCCGATGAACTGGTCCGGTTCGAAACGATTCGCGGCGGCATAGGCGCGGTTAACCCGGATGAAATTGAAGTCGCTGTCCAGGTAGGCCATCAACATATGCGTATTGTCGAAGATCTGGGTGAGTAATTCGTGGGCCTGGTGCAGTCTGGTCAAGTCCTTGAGCGTCAGCACTGCGGTGGCCGGCCGGAGGTCAGGTGTCATGATGAAGGTGATCGACGGGCTGACGCTGATCGGCGCCTTATCCCCTGGCAGCGTCATGATTCTATCGATGTCTGGAACCTGTTCCCGCGCCGCTTCGTCCAGGCCGGCCATCGCGGCGTCCAGGTCAGGACCGTTCAATAGACGAGGGGTAAGCTCAAACATGTTGCGGCCGATCATCTCGTTGCGCGCGATCCCGGTCATCTTTTCCACTGCCGGATTGGCCGCGATTACGACACCGTCGAGTCGGAACAGGATTACGCCTTCGCCCATGGCGTCCACCGTATCGATGGCTGAGCGCGCCGCTGCGTTTTCCCGTTCCCGGCGCTGGATTTCCACGCGCTCGGTGACATCGGCGACAATGCCGCGCAGCCGGGTCATCCTGCCAGTCGTGTCGAATTCGGCGCACCCGCTTTCTTCCAGCCAGATGACGCGACCGTCGCCACGGGTATAACGATAGGTGGTTTCGTATTTGGGCGTGCCTGGGGTCAGGTCGCGGATCCGTTTCTCGAATGGCGCGCGATCCGCCGTGGGAATACGGGCCAAATGGGCCTTACCCGTGGTTGGCGTGCAGTCGCGTGGATCATGGCCCAAGATATCGGCGCTGTTGTCCGTACGGATCGTGACGTCGCGAACCGGATCCCACTCGAACGAGAAGACCTTGCCCACGACCATGGCCTGGCGCATGCGTTCCTCGCTTTCGCGCAAAGCGGTTTCAGTCTGACGCTGTTCAGTGATATCGTGCCCGTACAGGTTGGCATAGCCGTATTCGGGCATAGGCGTCAGGTCAAAGGAAAACAGGCGTTCGTCGCAAGCGAGTTCCTCTGTAAAGGGCTTGTTACCGGCCAGAGCCAGTGACACGGCGCGGACCACTGCGCCTGGAACGCGGTCGCTTTTGTCCGGGCGCCAGTGATCCAGAAACGGCTGGGCGCTGGCATTAGCGTATAGCAGCCGGCCTTCGCGGTCCACGCGCATCACCGGCGCTGGATTTTGCGCTGGGAATAACGCCAGTTCCCGGATGAGCGCCTCGTTCCGCTTGCTCTCGGTAATGTCGAAATTCACGCCGCACATCCGCACGGGCTGCCCGTCTTTGCCGCAGAAAACATGGCCGCGCGAAGCCATTCAGCGCACCTCGCCGTCCTGGCGCACGATCCGGAATTCGTCCTTGAAGTCGTTACTGCCGGACGTTATCAACTCATCGACATGACGTAGCACGTGCGCTTGATCGTCCCGGTGAATATAGTCGAAAAAGGTGTCGCCCGCGATCGGCTCCTCCCGGTCGCGATCGAGTATATGGAATAAACGGGTGTTCCAGGCAATGTGGCAGGTGCGGAAATCGCGGTCCCAAGAGCCCAGTTCCTTGGCCTCCAGGACAGTGCGCAATTGCTCTTCGCGCTCGCGCAATTCATCTTCCAATTCGTTCTCTTCAACCGCGATAAACTCGTGGGCCATGCCATTTCCTTTCTATGATGCTTACCAATGGGCAGCCGTGTATCGGACTTTTGTTCGTCATTCTATCATGCATACAAGGGAACACCAGCGGATTCGCGTCTGCTAGGTCTCAAATTAATTATTTTGCACATTTTGTCCCGAATTAAATGTGCATGGATTGGACAAGGAAAAGCGAACGCTAGTAAATTGATTCATTAATACATGAAGGTCTGCTCATTTGAACCTTTCGTTTTATGTAGCGT
>CAZOLK010000077.1:0-20397 GCA_964580325.1 uncultured Verrucomicrobiota bacterium
GTCGCTGATGTGTTTGAGGGCCACGCTCATGGCGGAGTTGTCGTCAAACGCCTCCCGAAAGATCGTCCACGACCACCAGTGCAGCGGAATGCGGTGCCAGCGGCAGATGATTCGCAGCCCCGGTTCCCGCGTAGATGCGGTTGGACAGCAATCCTTTTTGCAATGAAAGTCGCATGATTTCGGCGACCGTGCCGGGCTGGTCAGCCTGGGCGTAGACGATGAATGCGGAATTTTCGGCCAGCCTGACCGGCAAGGCCGGGTTATTGACCCGAGGCAGGAAGGCGACACCGCCCCGTAAACCGATCTGGTCAACAAGTTGATCGATGGATGCAGCCGTTGCTGTCCACGAAACGGCGAGAGCGCACATTGCTGGAAGCACGATGTTTCGGATACGTTGTATTGCTGCCGAAAACTTGTATTTCTGCATCTCGAACTCCTTTAATTACATGCTGTTCCTGTGTGATTTTGGCATGAACTTGTATACGATGTACTTAGGCTAAGGTGATAAATAGAACACCTTAGTCTGTGGAATATGCCGGGTTAAGCGCACGACAGGGGCATGGCATCCGAAGGTCTATGGTCGAGTGCAGAGCAGATACAATCGGTCGTCGACAACCATGGCGTGTGGATCGGTCAGTCCCTTTTCTGGAAAGAGAATATAGCGTCCCGATTCGATTGACTCGGTGGTAGTACTCATAACCATTCCTCCAGCAAACATTCATTTCACCGCAGATACGTATGGCTTCGTTGGATAAGGCAGGTATGTAATCAAACGCGCCCTCGCCTTGGTTGCAATTTCCCATGTTTCATTACCATGAATACATCGCCTCGCCTGCAAACGATTTCGTGCGGGATAACACTAACACGGTCGGGCCAGCGGTTCCAGACGGCTTTCATTTGTTGCACCCAGTACCGGATGGACGACAGCGACATTCCACTTCTCGGTGGGATTGTAGCGTTCTCGGTCATAGGAATAGGATTTTTCATATCTTGGCCAGAAATTACCTTGAACGTTGTCCAGTCGTCAAGCGCAAAAAAATAAAAATGCAAATGTAAAAAAATAACAGATGGCCCTGTTTTGTTCTGAGTCACCTCCGTAATCATGCGCAGGGCCGATGCTGTATACGCTGTAATCGGTCCAACCCCCTATCCGCGCCACGAGCTGGCCAAAGATCGGCTGGATCGGGCCATGGTAATGCCTGGGATCGAAACGATATCCGTCCGGCCCCAGTGACCGGAACAGGATTGTCGTATTGACAGCCTCGTCGGCATGTAGAGGTCGTTCATCCAACCGTGGCATACGCAGTGATCGATCTGTCGGCCACGATACTGGATTATTTCCAGTAGAGCTTGCCGAAAATATGCAGGGAAGACCTTTGCGCTCCACTATTGAAAATGACGCGCCGATCCGTGACGCCGGGTTGTTCGCAAGAATTGCTGGCCGAAGTGGCGAAGGACGACAGCCGCACGCGGCACCAGGTCCAGTGGGATTTTATCCAGGAACATCGGATTCCAAGCGCGCCTGCTCGGTTGGATCTGTCACCTGTCATGCGAGGATGGCGCGCCGATCAAGATTGCGTCTGAAAAATAGCGCTCCACAAAATATTCTTTGTTATTTATTTATTCTCCGCTCATGACGGCCATGGCCAACCAGCCCAAGGCCGCGAGCGAACTCAGGATCAGCAGCGGGAAAAACCAGATGGCATGGGCCACGCAAAAATTGCTGCCTTGAACCATCAGCCTCTGGATCACGGGCAACTCGAGGCCCTGGTCGGCCCAGACTTCGATTTTTTTGGGCAGGGCCAGGGTCAGGTAGACAGCGAATCCGGTGATAACCAGCATCAGCGCCGTGAAAATACCAGCGCGTATGGCTTGCGTTCTTTTCATGGATTTCCTTTACCGGACATCGATGACGTCGCCTTCGGCAATGGCTGGCGGTACGACCATGTTGTTGAAGCCACGGCGCTTGAATTCTTCGAAGATTTTTCTGATCTTCTCCTTGCCCGGTTCCTTGTCCTCGCCATGGTCATAGAGTTTGTAGGCCGCGTAGAGCGCGTGGCTGAGTTCATACAGGTTCAGGTGGCGCACGTCATCCGGATCTTTTTCGGTATAGAAATAGCCGTAGGCCGTAGAGGCAAAAACTTTTTTCTCTTCTTCTTTTTCGGGCATGGGCATATCGGCTGTTTTTTCTTTCAGCTCAGCGAGCAGTTCGCGGGTGGCCTGGATTTCCTTTTCCACCCATTCGCGGTTGAAGGGGCAGGTCAGGGCCGGCGGCGGCGGCCAGCGGCCATCCGAGTTATAGGAATTGGTCAGGTGGAACCAGAATTTATCCGTAGTTTCCTTGAACTCGGGACAATCGGCGATCTTGGGTTCGACCTGGTTTTTGTAATCGCGCAGCATGTCGTGGATCATGGGATCCCAGAACGTGGCTTCAGGTGTGCCGCCCCAGGCATCGGCGTAGGCGCGATGCCAGGCGCAACGATCATCCACGTAGTAGGGTTCGTCGTAGTGTTCCATCTCGCAGGCTTCCTTGAACGTGATCATCTGGCCTAGCTTGCCCACTTCGGCGACCAGCGCTTCCAGCTTGGCCGCGCCCTCGGGGTCGACGCTGAAGCTGCGCGAGTAATCTTGGTAATACTTGACAAAGTAATAGCCGGTGGTGCCGGTGTATTCGGCGTCGTCAGCCACGATGACCAGCGCGCCTTCATCTTTGGAACCGCTCCACTTTTTGATGCGTTGGATGTACTGTTCCAGGGTGCATTGGTTGCGGAAATAGCGGATGTAGCCACCGATCAGGCGGTCGCTGCGGGTGAAGCCGCTCAGGCCGGGCACGATCTCGCGGAAAGGTTTGTGCAGTGCCGGATGGTTGGGGTCGAGGTCGTAATAGGGCAGGTTGCCGCCCCAATTCATGTCGCGCGGGCGCGGGCGTTCGACCCAGCCGTATTCCTTGTCCACCGAGCACATATAGGATTCGAAATCCAGGGTCATATATTTGAAACCGGCATCGCGGAAGATGTAGGGAACGCGCTGCATCCAGGTGCATTCGGGGTTCCAGGCCGATTCGGGACGGAAACCGAGGTGCTTGTCATAGGCGCGCATGGCGAATTCCAGCGACCATTTGCCGGCTTCGGCCGGAATATTGGCCATGATCGGGTGGGCGTACGGCGCGCCCATGAATTCGCACTGGCCCGCGGCCACTGCGTTTTTCAGTTTCTGCAGCACGTCGGGACACTTCTCGGCCATGACGTCGATGGTGAAGCCGGAGCCTTCAAATACATAGCGCTGTTGCGGAAACTTTTCGCGGAACGTATCGATAATCAACTCGTAGCAGCCTCGGATCACGGTCTCGTATTTTTTGGGCTCCAGATAGGCGTAATTCAAATTCGCATGAAAAATAGCGACATATTTCATAAATACACGTTTCCCTTCATTATGGATCGATGCTCACAAGAAAAGAACACCTTTAATGGATATCGACACGCGAGACAACTCCAAGCTAAACTACGAGAAATCGCGAATAGGGGAGCATCTGGGTCGCATACGGTTAGTATTCAGGTTACTTTTCGGGCGCTGCGCGAAAACACCGGCCTTAAAAAATATAACCATTTCTTGCTTTCAATAAGGGTTCGTATGGCCTATGTTTTCGTGCATGGATTCATCTTTACAGTCTTCTTCCGTACAAGCGCGCTATACCATAAAAAAGAAATTGGGCGCGGGTGGGATGGCCAGTGTCTACAAAGCTTGGGACAATCAACTCAAGCGTCATGTGGCCATCAAGCGGTTGCATCGCCACGAAGCGGATGAGGACAAGGAGCAGGTGGAGCGCATGTGGCGCGAAGCCATGACCATGGCCTCGATTCAGCATCCTAATATCCTTACCATTCACGATTTCGGCATCGATGCCAAAGGCCCGTTCGTGATCATGGAGTTCATCGATGGCCAAACCTTGCAGGAAGTGGTGGCCCAGGCGGAAAAACCTTATGTGATGCAACCATTTAAAACGGCCGTGCTCCAGATCCTCGAAGGTTTGATCGCCGCTCATCACCTGGGTTTGCTGCACCGCGATCTGAAACCGCAGAACATCATGGTCAGCCGTTTACCCAGCGGATTGCCGCAGTACAAGATCCTGGATTTCGGCCTGGCCAAATTCATCACCGCGCCCACGGTGCAAACCATGGAAAACAATTCGATCTGCGGCTCGGTATACTATCTATCGCCGGAGCAATTGAGCCGCAAACCGATCGACGAACGCACCGATCTTTATGCGATCGGTTGCGTCTTCTATTTCATGCTGACAGGCAGCAATGCGTTTCAAGCCGAGGATATGGCCGCCATCATCACCCGGCACCTGCAGCATGACGTGATTCCATTGCAAAAAGCGCGGCCCGACTTGTCGGCCGCGATCTGCGCCTGGGTGATGAAGCTGTTCGCGTTCGATCCCATGGAGCGCTTTTCAACGGCTTCGCTGGCGCTGAAAGCGTTTCAGCAACTGGCGTCGCGGATCGACCGCGAAACCGATGCGTCGGGACGCACGCGTGGCAAAACCCAGATCGTGGTGTACAAGCGCAAACCGGCGGAGGACGAGCGGGGCGTGACGCGCGCGGTATCGGCCGTGGCGGTCAAGAGCCGCGACAAACTGGCTCCATCCTATTACTGGAAATGGGTGGCGCTCATCGGTGTCCTGGCCTGTATCGGTTTGGGTGTGGTGCTTTACACGGTTGGCGGCAAGCGTTCCGAACCGCGGCGCGCTTCCGGCCCGGCTGTCAAACCTTTGCGCTACACGGACGATAAGCAAGGGACGCCGACAACAGCCAAGCTCAAGCCTAAACCCGATCACGTGCCTGAACCTACGCCTGATACGATGAGCTTGACTGAACGGGCCGATCCGGCGTTGCCTGAGAAAAAGGCGCCGGACCAGGCCGCGCTCGAGGCCATGTACAAGCGGTTTGAAGTCAAAGTGCTTTCGCCGCTGGATCTGGATGCCCTGAGTTCCGGGCACGATGACGATATGATCACGGTCCAGGGCCAGGTAAAGTGCATCGGCGCCAGCACGAGCGGTAAAACGCAGTACTTGCTGTTTGATCCGGATCCCAAGAAAACCGTTCGGATCGGTTTCAGCGTCAAAGATTGGAAAGACAAGCTCAAGCAACCGCTCGCTCAATTCCTGGAAGAAAAATACGTGGGCAAGACGATCAAGGTTAAAGGGCAGCTCAAGGTTTACTACGGATATTTCGATATCGACGATAACGAATTCAGGTCCGTCGATATCATCGAGTAATAAAGTGAACAACGCTTGCACGCCGAGTGCGTTGCACAAGAGGCTGAGCGCCCTCAATAAAACCCGGTGCAAAAAAAAAATTGCTTTTCGTGCAATATTTATGCAAGCTGACGTTATATGTCTGGCGGTGGGGAATAGTGTATGGAGAAAGTGTCTATACATCCCGCCGTTTTTCAACATGGATTTTTATGGTTTTGCAGGTCGTAACTGTGGTATCTTGATGCGCATAGCACGACATCCAAATCCGGACCTGCAGTAATGGAGCAGATGAGTGACTTTAGAGTTTAACTGTCATCAGTGCAATGCCCGTATCGCCACCGAAGACGATATGGCGGGCAAGGATGCGATGTGCCCTCATTGCCACGCCGTGGTCAAAGTGCCGTTGTGGGGTATTCATCCCGGCATGACGATCGGCGATTTCGAAGTGATTCGCCGACTGGGCGTCGGTGGTATGGGTGAAGTCTGGCTGGCGCGGCAGACTTCCATGGACCGCGAGGTGGCCTTAAAGGTGCTTTCGCCGGTATTGACCAACGAACCGGGGTTTGTCGACCGTTTCCTGAACGAGGTGAAGACCTCGGCCAAACTGGAGCACCCCCACATTGTCACTGCGTATTATGCCGGTGTCCAGGGGCCGATCAATTACATGGCCACCTCGTTCGTTGACGGCGAGGAACTCGAACAGCGTTTGCGCCGGGAAGGTCCGATTCCCGAAAAAGAGGCGCTCAAGATCTGTCGCTGCGTGGTCGATGCCCTGAATTATGCCTGGTCCAAGTTCAACTTGATCCATCGCGACATCAAACCCGGCAATATCATGCTTTCCCGCGACGGCGAAATCAAGATCATGGATGTGGGCATTTCCAAGCTGGGGCCGGAAGACCGGCGTGGCGATGATGCGGAATTTATTGAGGGCACGCCCCACTACATGAGCCCTGAACAGGCGCAGGGTATTGGCGACCTGGATTTCCGGTCTGACATTTATTCGCTGGGCATCATGCTGTTCCAGATGGTCACCGGCACGCTGCCGTTTGATTCACCGGATCAGATGGAGATTATCCGCCAGCATCTGCAGGACCCGCTGCCTTCGCCGCAGGATTTCAACCCCCACCTTTCTTCAGGCTGCGTGGACCTGATCCTCGTTATGACAGCCAAAAATCGCGAGCAGCGGCAAGCGGACTGGGATACCGTTATCCAGGCAATCGACAAGGTGCAGAAATTGGGGCGCAAAGGCGTCATGAGTTTGAAAATAACCAGCAATATCAAGTTGCCCATGCCCGCTCCGCTCAATGCCGAACCGGCCGCAGTGATTCTGCCTACGCGTCGCAAGCGTCGCACCCGGGAATCGAGCAGTCCCTACTTCCTGATTGTCGTGGTTTTAGCGATTGTGACACTGGGCATCTTCCTGCTTTCGCATGACGCATCACGCTCCACATCAGCGCCATCGGTGACCAACCGGGAAACCAGGGTGCGTGAAACGGAACGGGACAGGCGCCATGACCAGGCTTCTCAAGCCTGGAAACAAGCCATGGAGTACGCCCGTCAGAACCCGGACAACCTGGCGGAAGCCCGGCGCAGGTTTGAAGCCATGAAGAGCCAACACCGCAGCGCCGAATTTTCGGTGATGGCCGATACGGAAATCGCTAAAATCGATAAACAGTTAAAGGAGAGAATCGCGGCAACGATGGATGGTCTGCGTAGCCAGGCTGAATCTCTGCTGGAACAGGAGCAATACGAGGACGCAGCCCAGATCATGACAGCTTATGACGGACCATTCAAAAACGAAACGCTCTCGCAGCGGCAGGATCTGGTTCGGAAATATCGCGCTATGGCCAAAGAACAATCGCTGGCGGAAACCGATTCACGGCTGCAGACCGATCAGCGTCTGAAAACCTTGAAACCTTTGCTGGCTGGCGCGATTCTTGGCGGGGACCTGCGTAAGGCCATCACCTTGAGCGAGGAATTTGTCAACGATGCCAAGCTCATCGGCGACAAGAGCGAGATCCAGGACGTCGTGCATATTCTGAACCAGTTCACCAACATCAATAAAGTGTTGATGAACAGCTTCAAAGAGGATGAGGGCAAGGAGATCGACATCACGCTTTCCGGGCGCAAGCACCGCCTGCTCATCCGTTCCGTGTCCGATAAAAACGTCAGTGCGGTCAAGAAACTCGGTGGGGCTTCTTCGTATTTCACCATTATGCCGCAACAGCTTGCGCCTGACGAAAAATTGCGCCGTCTGCACGCCAATCTGCCGCCGTCCGTGTTCAATCTCTACCTGGCCCTGCTGTACAATCAGCGCGGCGATTACGAAAAAGCCGTCACCGCCTTTCAGAATACCGGCGTTCTGGTTGAACCGATCTGCGACCAGCTAAAGCTGAAAACCACAGAGCAACAGGAGAAGGCCGCGGAAGCCGTCATCAAAAAAGTCCTGTACTCCCTGAGCTTGCCTGTGGGGCCTGACAGCGACGGCCTGAGCGAGAAGTTGGCGCAAAAGCAATTGTCTACTGTACACGCCACGGCAATGAAAAAGAAGCTCCTTGAATACAGCGATACATACGGCGACACCGAGACCTACCGGCAATACGAGGGTGTTATCGAACTGCTGAGCGAATACTTGGACGAACAGGCGTCGCACACCAGTCAACTTGAAACCACGGTCACGTTTGGACGAGGTTCTCGCAACATGTCTTCCTGGGAAAAGAAAGCGGTTAAAGCGCGCGAGCAGGGCGGTACGCTGATTCGTTGCGGCCCAAAGCCCGGAGGTGAAATCCTCTCGCTGGAAGCGGCCTTGTCCAAGTTCAAGGCCGGCGATGTGCTCCATTTTACGCCAGGCCAGTATGGCGAACTCGTGATCGAAAACATGCAGAATTGCGTTATCGAGGGCGAAGGAAATGTTCAGGCCACCATCAATCTCGAGCGCTGCCGGAATATCGTTGTACGTAATATGCACGGCATCAAACTATTGATTAAGGATCGCTGCGGCGATGTGATGGTGGTCGATTGCATGCTGCCCATAGCTGTAACCTGGCCGGATTGCGACGACACTACGTTTTACAACTGTTGTATCGATGTAATCATCAATATCGGTGAAACGGACGCGCATCATTGCACGGTCAAGGCCATTGGTGCCGACACGGTCGAAGGCAAGCTGGCTCTGACCGATTGTGTAGTGGCCGGCGACGGCTACCAGACGCCACATCTGTTCAGGGTATACAACGGCATCCGCCGCCGGGAGGAGACCACATCCCGCGCAAGAAATAAAATCTACCTGACCCACTGCCTGATCAATCCCGAGTCGCCCGTGGGTTATCGGGTCGGTTCCCATGAGAGTTTGAGTGAACCGCGACCCCAGAGCGTGATCGAGACATTCAATGACATTGACGCTATGGATAATTTCGTGCGCTTGCGCCATTGCGAAATCGCCACGCCCAAATTTGTGGATAACTATACGTTGGCCGACGATTCGCCAGGCAAAGCCGATGCATCCGATGGGCGTGACATGGGTGCCATTATGGATAGCAATGGCCAGCCGGTTGGCGATTGATCCAAGTCGGGATGACCACGGAATGGAATGGCCTCTCAATGATGAAGTTATATCAGCGCACGCCTTAGACCCACAGAAAAATAACATGCCACTTTGAGGGCCAACTATCCCATCCAGCGGCGTTGCAAAAACTCGAAATATTCCAATATTTCCCGCGTTTTTGCGCCTTGCCAGGCTGGGCAACTTGACTCTCCGCAAAATGTCATGTTATTTTCTCGTGAACCCTTAGCATTTTTCCGTCCTTTATTTTTCTGTCATTAGTGAACTTTTTCTTGCCAAAACATCAGTTTTTGGTCATGGTTGAAAAAATACAGTGTATGCGGAATTCGGAGATGCGCACTTTTCAGCCAAAAAACCATTCTTTTTTTGTTTTCAGCGGATTGGTTTATTGCCAATATAGACAACACAAAACCAGAAACCCAATCAGGAGAAATACGATGATAGACAATAAAATGGCACTTGCACTGAACGAGCAGATCAACAAAGAGATATACGCATCCTATCTTTACCTGGCCATGGCGGCTTATGCGGTCGATATCAATATGGATGGCGCGGCTACTTGGCTCAAACATCAGGCCCAGGAAGAGATGGAGCATGCAATGAAATTCTACGGCTACCTGGTCGAACAGGGCGCCCGGGTTCAGCTCAAAGCAATTGCCGAACCTCCCGGCGAATATGCATCGCTGCTCCAGGTGTTTGAAAAGGTTTATGAACACGAGCAGCTCGTAACCAAGAGCATCAACGATTTGATGACTCTGGCCATTGACCTTAAAGACTACGCCACCCAAGGCATGCTGCAATGGTTTATCAAAGAGCAGGTCGAGGAAGAAGCCAGTGCCAGCGGTACGTTGGAGAAACTGAAAATGGCCGGCACGGAAGGACGCGGTTTGTTGATCATTGACCGTTATCTGGGCGCACGCGGACAAAGCTGAATCTAAATAGCTGGACAGTATGAATAAAAAAAGGGTGGCTGCTGATCACCGCCCTTTTTCGACGTTTGTCAAGCTTTATCCTTGCATGACCTGAAAAATCCGGTTATATTTTGAAGTAAGGCATTAACAAAGGTATGAGGTTGAGCATGAAGTGGATGAAACATGGATTTTTTGGGGCCTTTTTATTTGGAATACTGGCAAGCGCCTTGACGCATGCGGACCTGCCGGGCAAGTCGGATCTGACCTTGCTGGTCGTTCCTGCCCGGTTCAATGTGTTGCAGGTGTGTTTTGACGTCATCGAGTACCGCAAGCAGATCATTCTGCTTTCCTACCAGGGTGAACCGGGTAAGCATGTGCCGGTGATATACGCCTGGAAAAAAGATGAATGGGTCTATATCTCGCTGGACGATTATGCCGACGCCGATTTTCTCAAAATCAAACCTGATTATGCCGTGATTGTGGGCGGTTCCGACCTGTTGCCGCATGAACTCGAGGTCGTTGCCGAATGGTGTCCCAATGTGCTCAAAGTCCCGGTGGCGGAAACCACCGAACTGATCAATGCCATGGGTGAGGTTTTCTCTTTTTCCAGGTACGAGTGGACCTGGTTTGCCAAGCGCTATAAACGCGAACTGCGCGACATCCGCCGCAAAGGCGAACCCAAAAGCTGGTACGATCAGTCGCGCGATGAATTTCTACGGCGTGAAGCGGAAATAGAAATGCGCAAAAAGCGTGGAACTTGGGACGATGCTGTTTCCGAACAGCTTTCGATAGAACCTGCGTCCGTGGGTTCCACAACGGTGGAGCCCATGCCCGTGGAAGAAATTCCCTATGAAGAACCGCCTGTTGCCGAAGTTATTGAACAACCGGGCGCCAAGGCGACGCCAATGCCGTTGCCTGGAGCAACCATCAGCAACAAGATCAAGCGTCGTGAAGATAGTTTCATGGATGTCGAAACCTGGCGCAACATCGTGGAAAACGAATAGTTATGGACAACAAACATGTGATGCCGCCCCTTTTCTTGGCTGCCTGCTTCCTGCTGCCCTGCTTTGAGATACACGCCGACGCGGAGCAGGAGAAAGAGTATGAACGCGGCCGGTTGATTACGGTGCGTACCGGCAACACGGTACACCTTTCCTGGAAATCGAGCGATGACCGGGTCTACACCATTTTAATCGCCAGTCGGCCCAATGCCGGCGTCGGCGGTTCGCACATGAGCGGCAATGTCTGGCAGCCGCTGCCCAGCGCTGTCCGTATTCCTGGAACAGGCGGCGTCATGACGCTGACCGATGTTATCCCAAAAGGCGCAAAGCGCTACTACCGGCTCAGCAGTCAACCCGTGAAAAAGAAGAAAAAGCGTTTCTGGTAAACGGCATGCTCGCCGCCAGCCGTTCGTTTTTCCGTGCGCCCAATGCCCGACAAATAATATCCAACACGGAATATCCAATGTCCATGAATGACGAATTGCCTACATGTCGATGGAATCGATACTCGACACACGCCATTCGACACGCGCCACTATTATGATTGACTTTCAGCAGGTATATAAGCATTTCGGCACCCAGGATGTGCTGGTCAATGCCTCGTTCACCATCCATGCCGGTGAGCGCGTAGGCATTGTCGGACCCAACGGGGCCGGGAAGAGTACGCTTTTTGCGTTGATTCATGGCGATACCACGCCGGACCGCGGCGATGTCGCTTTGCCAAAAAAGACGCGTTTGGGTTATTTGCGCCAGCAACTGCATGCCTATGCCTACGAAGGTTCGCTGTTGGATTATACGGCGAATGCCGTGGCGGAACTGCCAGCCATGCAGGCTGAGATCGAAGCCATCGAATCCCGCCTGGCCCAAGGTTCCACGCGCGAAAACGATCTGAAAAAGCTGGGCCATCTGCAAACCGAATTCGAGCGGCTTGGCGGTTATGAAATTCGAACCTGGGCCGAATCTGCGTTGTGCGGCCTGGGATTCAAGGCCGCGGAACTGGGCAATTACTTTTCCAGTTTCAGCGGCGGCTGGCAGATGCGTGCGGAACTGGCGCGCACCATGATCGCCCAGCCGGACATTCTGCTGCTCGATGAACCGTCCAATTACCTCGATTTGCCTGCTGTCGAATGGTTGCAGCGCTATTTGCGCGGTTACAAGGGCACGATTCTGCTCATCTCGCATGATCGCTATTTGCTGCAATCGTTGACCGATATCACCCTGGAAGTAGCCAATGGCCTGGTGACCCGCTACCAGGGCGGCTTCGATTATTACTTGCGCGAGCGCGACACCCGCTATGAACAGATGCATGCTGTTAAAAAAAACCAGGACCGCCGGCGCGAGCAGATCGAGCGGTTTGTCGAGCGGTTTCGCTCCAAGAACACCAAGGCTACCCAGGTGCAGAGCCGGATCAAAATGCTGGAAAAATTGGAGGAAATCCAGTTGCCCAATCGGATTGCCGATGTTTCGCTGGTGCGCATTGCCGATCCGCCCCATTGCGGCGCCGAGGTGATGCGCCTGGAGAATATCGGCTTGACCTACGACTGGCAACGCTGGATCTTTCGCGACGTGGAATTGACCATCAATCGTGGCGATAAACTGGCCCTGATCGGCTATAACGGCACCGGCAAGACCACGCTGTTGCGCATTATCGCCGGTGTGCTCGCGCCGTCCAGCGGTAAGCGTATTCCGGGGCACAAAGTGGTCATCGGCTATCAGTCCCAGGAATTTGCCGAAACCATGAGTCCCGATAAAACCGCCTACCACATCATCCGCGACGTTAAGCCTGACCTGCCAGCGCGCGATATTCGCGGTCTGCTGGGCAGTTTCGGGTTCAGCGGCGACCATGCCGACAAAACCTGTCGGGTGTTGAGCGGCGGTGAAAAGATCCGCCTGGCGTTTGCCCGGCTGTTCGCCGACCCTCCCAATTTCCTGCTGCTGGACGAACCGACCACGCACCTTGATTTGCAGGGGCGCCAGGCCTTGGAGCAGGCGTTGCGCAACTACAAAGGCACGGTTTGTCTGGTCAGCCATGACATCGAATTCGTGCGCCATACGGCGACCCATATCTTGGCCCTGCCCGGTAATGAGCGCGTCAGGCGCTATCATGGCGATTTCGATTACTATTGTCAGAAAAGGGCGGAGCACAACGCGGCGGAACATGTCGAGGCATCGGATCATAACGGCAAGAGCAAGCCTGCTGACGATTCCGTCCGGAACCGCAAGGAACAGCGCCGCCTGCGCGCGCAGAAGTGCAATGAGCATAAAAAGCGAACGGCCAAGCTGAATCGGCTGATCAAACAGTTGGAAGAGGAGATCGACAGCCTGGAGCAGGAGCAGGTGAACTTGCTGGAACAACTGGCCGGTCAGGACAAGCAAATCGATTTCAGCCAGGTCAATATACGGTTGCACGAAATTCAGAACGGCATCCAGTCGCGCACCCAGAAATGGGAGGAAGCCGGCATTAAACTGGAGGAATTGAGCGAAGCGTAAAGGTAGAGAATAGCCAAGGAGTATAGCTATGCGATGATTCCTTTTTTATGAACAGCCGATCACTTTGCATGTGTTTTGAGACCGCGGCTGCGGCGTTGTCCCGGTGAAGCGCTTGAACTGCTGGAAAAGGTGTAATAATCGGGTATAACCCAGGCGTTCGGCAATGGCGGAAAGCGTTATGGTTTTCGTGGCCATCAGTTGTCGGGCGTGTTCCAGCCTGCACTGGATGCGATATTGGCTGGCGACAGTCCGGTTTGTTTGCGGAACCGGCGGCGGAACGTGGGATAACTCATGTATGACGCAAAAAGGTTCTCGCCATTTTCGAAAACAAACCTTCAACAAGATTGAGCCATGAGCCATGTTTGGGCGTATGCACGTACAAAAAACGCCCGGGTTTTGTCGCAAGATATTTCATTGTCTCTTTGGATACATGAGCCGAATGGTTGTCAAGAATGGTACATTGCGGGAAGCCGCCGTCCTGGACCACCAAAAAGACCCGGTCCAATTCGCGATCAATGCCTTCACGGTTCCTGCGAGAAATCCCGCATGGCGCATCCGCCTTGACCGCCTTCCAATTTGCAATTCGATTCCGGATTTGCTACAGTGACGCCATGAAAACGATAACAACGAGCGTTTATACCTTTCGAGATATCATCGAAGGCAATTTTCAATATGTGGACAAAACCCGTTGGCTCTACAAGTTGGTAAAGCCGGCCAAGGAAGTCTATTTCCTGTCGCGTCCGCGCCGCTTCGGTAAATCGCTGACGTTGTCGACGCTGGAAAGCATTTTTCTCGGCGAGAAAGAGCTGTTTAAGGGCTTATACATTTATGACCAGCCATTCGAATGGAAAAGCCATCCCGTCATTCGCATCGATTTGGGCGACAAACAGGCGGATACGGCGGAGGGACTCGAAAGCACGCTTCGGTATGCCATAATACAGCAAGCGCAGAAATCCGGAGTATCTGTCAAGGAATCATTGCCCCACATCATGTTTTCCAAGCTTGTCGACATACTGAAAGATCGCGGGAAAGTCGTCATCCTGGTCGACGAATACGACAAGCCGATTTTGGGTAATATCGGCAACCCCGAACTGCCAAAAATCCGTAACGTGCTGAAAGCTTTCTATTCCGTGATAAAAACCGTTGACCAACATCTGCGTTTCGCATTCGTCACCGGTGTGAGCAATTTCTCCCGTGTATCCATCTTCTCCGACCTGAACAACCTCACCGATCTGACCATGGCGGAGTCTTTTGCCGAAATGCCCGGTTTCACACAGCAGGAACTGGAAACGAACTATGCCGAATATATCGATAAACTGGCGCAGAACATGGAAGGCACGTGCGAAGAAACCCTGGAAAGAATACGTGAGTGGTACAATGGCTACCGGTTCTCGAAAAAAGCGGTATCCATCTACAATCCCGTGAGCATCGGTAAGCTTTTCGTCCATATGGATTTCCAGAACTATTGGTTTGAAACAGGCACGCCGAGCTTTCTGATCAACCTTATGAAACAGACCCGTTTCGATGTGATGAGCGTAAATCATCTCGAACTGGACGAACTCGGTTTTTCCGCCTACGAAATCGAAAATATCAGACCTGAACCGATTTTGTTTCAGACCGGCTATGCGACCATCAAGGATTTCGACTGCGAGTACGGTCTTTACACGCTGGGGTATCCCAATCGCGAAGTGGAGAACGCCTTTCTGCGATACCTGATGGACGATTTCACGCCGGTGCGCAAGGAATACGCGGCGTCTCATCTGGCGAAATTGATGAAAGCGCTATACGCGGGCGACCTGGAGCTGTTTTTCACCCATCTGCGCGTATTCTTCGAAAATGTGCCCTACGACATCCAATTGTTCAACGAGAAATACTACCAGACCATCTTCTATCTGGTATTGCACATCATCGGCGTGCGCATAGACACCGAAGTGCGCACGGCATCCGGCCGTATCGACGCGGTGATCACAACCAGCGAGTCTGTGTTCATCTTCGAATTCAAATTGCAGGGCACGGCGGCGGACGCCATCGCGCAAATCCGCGAAAAACGCTATTTCGAGAAGTACCTCGACAGCGGCAAACGCATCCGGCTGATCGGAGCGGCATTCGATCCGGAAACACGCAATCTGGGGACTTGGATCGAGGAAACCGTATCATAAGGAACCTGTCAACGATGAAAACAATAACGACCAGCGTTTACACTTTTCGCAAAATCATCGAAGGCAATTATCTTTATACGTTCCAGACGCAGTGTGACAGCGCGCCTGAATGCGCCGTTGTCCCGCGGCACAGCCGTGACGTTGGGGCCATCGAAATCGCTATCGGGAGGGTGCAATATAAAAAAGTGGCGTTTCCGAGAGAGAGAGAGTGGGGGGGGGATTGTATTGGTCCGGGCGTATGCCAGTCTTCAGGGCTATCCCGTGGAACGCTGCGCTCAGATCAAGCATCTGCACGAGTTCGGTTGCGATGGCCGTCCTTATCGCCATGAAGACAAGGTCGGCAATGACAGCGGGCACGGGCTGGCCCATAAACTGCTCTGCGAACACGGCGCCTATTTTCTTAAGCAAGCCCGTAGAAACGGTAAAAAAGGCTTGCTACTGATCGAGAACCATACCATGACCGAGCGCGATGTGGAACTCATGGACAAGCGCATGCCCGAAGTGCTGGACCTGCAACCCGACCACCTCATCTACTATTTCTACCCCCGCGGCCTGAAAGACCCGGATAAAGCCATGGCCACCCTCGCCCGGCATATACGTAAGCGTTAGCTATAGAGCTTATTTATACTCTTCCAGAAAACCTTTTTCCGCTTCAAACAGCTCTTCGGTCATCTGGCGGATCTCGCCTGGGCTGCAGACCGCCGCAGTCAGCGGATCCAGCAGCAGCGCCTGGACCGCCAGTTCTTTAGAGCGTTCGATACAGGCCGTGGCAGCTAAATCGAACATGTGCATGTTGGCTGCGCACAGGGCCGCGCATTGCGGCGGTAATTCGCCAAAATACTGCGGCGCCACGTGGTCGCGCGTCACGGTGCAGCCCACCTCGACTACGCCGTTGCCTGGCAGGTTGCTGATCAGGCCGGTGTTGGGAACGCTGCAGTATGCCACGAACGGATACGATGTTTCCAGCGCCTCGATGATGTGGCTGGCGTATTCCCAGGTACGACCTTGCTTGGCCGGCTTGTATTCGCCATTCAGCCGCATGCGTTTGACCTGATCGTAATCCTTGCGCCAACCCGGCCATTCCCGGGCATAGAAACCGCTGCCACCACGGTAACCCGGGCCGCAGTGCTTTTCAATCAGTTCCGGACGCTTGCGGTAATACGGCAGGTATTCGCTGAAGTGGCCGCTCGATTCGGTGACGAAATAGCCGAAGTGCAACATCATGTCAAAGCGCACTGGGTCGCTGGCCAGTGTGTTCGGGTCTTTGAGCGCTTTTTCACGCAGTACCGGATAAAGGTCGCGTCCCTGGTGGCTCAATTCCGTGAACCAGGCCAGATGATTGATGCCCGCGCAGGTCCATTTCATTTCAGCATAGGACACCTCGACAACGCGCGACAGGCCATGGGACGTGCCCTGTACGCTGTGGCACAGACCCAGCACGCGCGCCGAACTGGTGCGATGCGCGGCCAGCGTCATGATGCTCATGGGATTGGTGTAGTTGAGCACCCAGGCTTTGGGACAAAGCTCTTCGATGTCTTTGAGCACGTCCAGCCAAACCGGCACCGTGCGCAGCGCCTTGAAAAGCCCGCCCGGGCCGACGGTGTCGCCAATGCATTGGTCCACTCCGTACTTCTTGGGTATATCGTTGTCGAAGCGCACGCAGTCCACGCCGCTGACTTCGATGCAGTTGATGATGTAGTCCGCGCCCTTGAGCGCTTGGCGTCGGTCTGCCGTGCCCGTGATGGTCCACTGCGCACCGCGCTCCTTGTTGATCATCTGCCCCAGATCCACGGCCAGTTCTAGGCGTTCGGGGTCGATATCGACCAGCGCGAATTCGCCGCGGTTCGCGCCGGGAATATGGAGAATATCGGGAAACAGCGACATGAAAAAGCCGCTGCCCGCTCCCAGAAATACCACTTTGATTGGACGCTGCACTTCTCGCGGCGCCGCGATCTCTTCCACCAACAAGGCCCGGTCCAATTGGGCTATCAAACGTTCCGCACTCATACTTCACTCCCTCTTGTTCATTTCATGTTCTCATCAATAGTGGTAAAACTATGCTTGATATTATGAAGAAAACAATCCATTTTAACGGCATATTTATGCTTATTATGGTAATATTATGCTTTCAAAAGGGGAGACAGGGCCCACGGCCACGGGTCAGCAAGTGCTGGTTTTTCCGGTCAAGGTGTTGCCCTTGCACTGCATGCTGGCCAGCCTGGGTTGTGAACGGCGCGTTTGTGCGCAATACTCAGGGAGCGTGAGAGTGGAGAGTGTCGCGTGTCGGGTGCTTCCTTTGCTTACGGCTCCACGCCCGCCAACGACAAACTGAACAACCATTTCCGCATTGATTGTAATGCTCCGGTCCCGGCTTTCCCGAATTCGGATTCGGATGTGGGAAAGCTGTTTGTCCGGTTCTGAGAGGGCTTGGGGTCAATCGCAAGAAAGACTATTGGATATTGTTTGTTGTATCGCGTGTGTCAGTCCGTGTTCCCGCCACGCGACACCCGCCGCCCGACACTCCGCATCCCGCATCTCACACCTGCCGAAATTGTGATGGTGTAATCCCCGTCACTTTCTTGAACAGGCGGTTGAAATAGAACCCCCGCCGCACCTCAAACCAGTCAGGGCGCGTCGACCTGGGCGGCTACTATTACCCTGTTATCAAGTACCTGCCCCGCATCACCGGCATCGAGATCAGTGTTCATCAACCTCGTGAGGCTGCAATAAAACACCTGCCCGACGAAGAACGAGTCACCCACGGCAACAAAGACCAACGAACCGTGTTCCAAGCCCATGAATTGGTCGATCTGCAAAGCTACGTGGTCGAGAACTATTTCAAGTAAGTCTTCGCCGTGCCTCCGTATCTCCGTGGTAGATAAGAACGCTTCGCCAAACTCTAGTGCGGACGCAATGCCGTGGACAACTTGCGCGCGATTTTGCGTGACGCTTCGCGCAACGCGCCCTGGGCTGCGGACTTCAATGCGTCCGCCGATCCTGTTGAGCCGGCTTCTTCGACAGCCAGGATCTGGTCTTTCGCCAAATCATAGACCGTGACCGTAATTTCGGTCGAAGCTCGGTTTTTGTGCATCAGCGCGCCTTCCTGGTGAGTCAACTGGGTGGCTGTCGCCAGGCCCCAGATCAGGTGCGTGGCGCCTTTGGCGCGCGCTTTTTCCAGGGCTTCCCGGCGCGGTATTTCCATCTTGTCCGGAGCGGATTCAATCTCGACCAGCTTGCAGTTCGCATCCAGCAGTGTTTTTTTCACCATGGCCTCCACCTGGTGTCGGCGCAGTTCGCCGCTCTGGTATTTCTGGCTGTATGTGGTGAGTTGCTCAGGCAGGTAAACCGCGACCACGGGTTGCGGATCTTCGCGCGTGCGCAGAATCACGATCCGGTTGGTTCTTTCCTGTGCCAACCCATGCGTCAAAAGCGCAAGCCCCAGGACCCAGCAAATTTTGCCCTTTATCAAGGTTGCAGTTGATTTCATAGTATTTTGTGCTTTCTTTATTTAAAATAATACGCAAAATGTCGATATATACAAGATAAAATGCAGGTATAATGCCATGATTGAAGAACTTGTCGCTAACAACGTCGGCTGGAACGATTCAACACGTTTCGTTTATGACCCCTTGATGCAGGCGGTTGCTGAAGGGCAATCACATCATTCGCCCGATGCGTTGCAGGCCAATGCAGAGACCGATGGCGAACACGGCATGGATGCTGATCGTGACGGGGCAGAGGGCAGACCCTATGACCGACCGGCGGTTATGCTCAACCTGTACGCATCCACTGAGCAGCGTGACGGCGTCTACACACGCGACCAGATTATTCGCAAATTTAATGACCCTGAATATAACGGGGACAATGGCTTGAGCGAAAAAGACGAGGAAATGATCGTGCGTCTGGAAGAACGTGACCGCGAAGTCAGGCAGCATGAACAAACCCACGCCGCCGCGCTTGGTCCTTACGGAGGCCGGATCCAGTACAGCTATCAGCAGGGGCCTGACGGTAAGATGTACGCGGTCGGAGGCAGTATCGAGGTGTATGTTGGCAATGGGCCCACGCCAGAGGCCACCCTGACCCGCGCCCGCCAGACGCGTCAGGCGGCCATGGCCGCATCCGATCCATCCAGTGCGGATTCAAGCGTAGCCATGGAAGCCGCGACCCTGGAGCAAAAAGCGCTACGTCAGCTCCAGGCCAACCAATGACATTCCAATTTCCAAGAGCTGCGTCCAATAGGACCACTCAGCGCGGCCAGAAATCCCAGCGCAACCCGCCCCAGATCGATACACCATTGATGTTGCCGTCAAAGCTGTCGCCTGTGATGTAAAAAGCGCCGCGTGCTTCGATGAACAGAGCCAGCGCCGATTCTCTGACCGGATAAATGTCGCAACCGGCGCCTATGTGGGCGCCAAAGCCCATGTGAGATTTATCTTGCGTGTCTTTGGGGTACAAGCCGCCTTCGCTGGGGTAATGTTCCTGCTCTTGGGTGGTGAGTAACACGATGTCAGGGCCCGCATCCCACCAGGGCACGAACGGATGCCCATAGCCGTAGCGCTGGCGATATGAACCTGACAATTTATAGGCGTTAACTTCCACATCAATGCGTCCGCTCTTGTCCGCATTGTACTGGCGGCCCTTGGCGCTCCAACTCGAAAGGGTCAAGTCGTATTCGTACAGCTTTTCCCTGGGCATGATCCAGGAACCGCCCCACTCGAGTTCATTGCCCAGGTCGGTTTTGCTGTACCCTCCGCGACTGTCCATGCTGGCCGCGTTGGCGACCACGCCGCCGAACAGACGCAGCGACGCTTTGTTCCAGGGCGTTATCAGCGGATCGGTTTTGCCGCCTGACCAGGCAAGATTTGCCATGAGCGCGCAACATGCAAACAAGGTTATACCTGACTTCATCATCCATATCCTCCTGCTTATCGGCCTCGCGTCGCATCCTGGTAGACTTCGGCGGAAGCGGACCAACGGTTTTTATCCACGACCGTTATGATAGTGGCCCCGGATTTGC
>CAZOLK010000078.1:0-2738 GCA_964580325.1 uncultured Verrucomicrobiota bacterium
GTTCCAGGCCCACCATGGTGCGACCGTCCGGCAGCGCGGCCACGGCCAGCGCATGGCGCGCCAATGTACTGGCCCGCCAACCTTCGGCCATGGTCACATCCACGCCTTCATTCAGCACGCCAACCGTGATGAATCCTCCGTCAAACAGTGCCGTATCGCACTGAACCAGTGATCGGCGCGATGCGGGGCGTGCATGGGCCGGATCCACGTATTCGCAAAATTCGATCACGCCGCACAAATGGCTTTCCCAATCGGTCAAGTGCCCGTCCCGCGGCGCTTGGCACAGCCCCTGCCCCAGGCCGCGGGCACGCCAGGCAAAGGACGCCAGTCGGCTTGGTTCACGCACCATCACCGCGCCATAATCAGGTTCGTGCCAGGCGCCGGCCATATCCTTCTGAGCGTCCGTAGCCGGTTTGCCGCGATCCGTGACCAGCCCGCGGTAGCAGAGGTACTGGCTTAAAACACAGGCGCGGTCCGATTCCAGACGCGTGTAGTAATATGGACTGCAACGGACGATATGGGCTAGGCGCCGGCCGAAGAAACTGCCGTCTCCGTTATGTGCGCGTTCGGTATCGATCAAGGTCATCAGGGTCTGGGTCAAGGCCGGCGCATGCCGATCACCCAGTTGGTCGGCCGCATAGAGCAGGGATGGCAGCAGGTAATCCTGGCAGTAAGCGTAACGCACGCGCGTATCGCCGCCCAACCGAGCCAGACGACCATTGGCAAAGATAAAGCGCCTCAACACATGCCACAAATCGACCTGATGGTGGTGCAGCGATTCGGGCTCGGGCATGCCCTGTTTTTTAAGGTCAAAATAGAGCATAGCCGCATTGGAGACACAGATGACCATATAGCCGACATTGAAATAACTGTGGTGATCAAGGGCGTAGTGGTCAAAAAAGTTAGCGCCCACATGCCAGTCGCGCACGGCTCTGCCGGCAATGGGGTAGGCGTCATCCGCGTCCGCGGACACACTAACCCCGTTGATCAGGAAACATTGGGCGCGCTCGCACCAATCCGCGGCATGGGGGTGCTCCGGATAGGCGATGGCCGTACGCCAAAGCATCGCACCGTTCCACACGTTGGATTCGGGCGCATTGCGGCCCGAATGGCCCCAGGGATCGCCAGTCAAGCCAAGCACCTGACCACGGTGGTAGTGGTAGAGCAACCAGTCAGCTTCGCTGGTCAACATGGTGCGCAATGCGTCCTGATCGGCATCGGTCAGGTGCTCCTGCAACAGGTAAACGCCATGCATCATCCGTTCCACGCCCAGGACGCTGATCCAGGTGTGGCCCCACGAAGTGCCGTCAGTGCAGTGACCGGTTCCGGAAATATGCGAATCGAGATTGAAACGCAGCGCAGCCAACGCACGATCCAAGGCCCAGGAGCGGTCCAGCCCGGGAGGAACAACCTCACCACAAGCCAGGGTGGCCATGGCGGCCAGGTATTTCTGCTGGGTCTGCACACCCCAGATATTATACCCCGTACCATAGCAACCGCGTCCCGTAGTTCCGGGCAGGTCATACCAGTATGCCTCGGCGTGCCGCGCCCAATCGCCCAGCCAGCCGGCAATGATTTCAGGATTCACGGATGCTCCTAATTAAATTAATAAATAAAAAAGAAAAAGCTACCGGTTTAATATGAGACAGGATCGCCTGGTGCGTCAACGACAAATTGATGAGGAGAGGATGCAGGACCCAGGAGCAGGTGCAAGGGGTAGTGTTTATAGGTTCCGCATTCATGGGGCTGTTTACACGGACCATGCCATACTTAAGGCATGCTCTTTTCGATAGAATCGATAGAGTCGATTTTCATCATCCATCCCGCATCCCCTTACCGCCTGTTCCCTGCTCCTTGCACGCTGCACCCTCCCCCTGCTCCTTCTCAATACAGCTCAATACAGCTTATATTTGCACAGCAAGCCATCCAGTCCTCCGTTGCTCATGGGCATTTTCCAGTCCGGACGCAAACCGAGTCGCTTGACCAATTTGCTATCGCCAAAATAGATACAGGCCTCGGATCCGACACAGCGCTGTTTCAGGAAATCGCCAAGTGTCTTGATCAGTGCCGCGACTTCGGCTTCAGCGCCTAACCGGATGCCGTACGGCGGATTGCAGACAATCATGTGATCTTTGAGTTCAGCCAGGTCCTGAAAACGTTTTTGCCGAACAAGCACATGCGCATAAGCATTGAACGCCGCCAGGTTGGTTTGGGCGGCAGCGACAGCTCGCGGATCGCAATCGCTGCCGCTAATCAAAGGCGGTTTCGTCTCCGGCAGAGGCGCTACGGCGCTGTCGCGGATCTGCTTGACTTCATGCCAGTGTGCCGGGTCAAACTCAGGCATGCGTTCAAAGCCAAACTGTTTGCGCAGGAAAGCGGCAGGAAGACGACAAACATGCATCACGGCTTCGCTCAGCAACGTACCCGAACCGCAGAACGGATCATACAGCGGCCGTTCGCCGTTCCAGCCGGCAGCACGAATCATGGCCGCGGCCAGGGTTTCCTGCATGGGCGCCTCGACCGACGCGCGCCGGTAACCGCGCCGATGCAGCGATCCGCCGGATGTGTCCAGGTTGATCACAGCCCGGTCAGCGTTCAGGTGCAAGTTGATCCAGACATCGGGCGCTTCGCTGTCCACACTGGGACGATGCTGCAGTTCCTCGCGAAACTGATCGACAATGGCGTCCTTGACGCACAGCGCTGCATAACTGGAATGGCGGATACGGCTGTTGGCCACA
>CAZOLK010000078.1:2748-20388 GCA_964580325.1 uncultured Verrucomicrobiota bacterium
CCACATTGGCGGTGATGGCAAAGGTCTGGTCCACACCGAAAAAATCGGCCCAGTTGATCGTGCGCGCCTTCTTATAAAGCACCTTGGGATTATGGCAGCGGAAATGGAACAGCGGTGCGAATATGCGCGAACACAGACGGCTGCCGTAATTGATTCGGCACAGATCATCGTACGTGGCGCTGAAAAACAACCCACGAAACGCAGTTTTGACGTCCGTGGCGCCCAAAGCCACCAATTCCGCGTCGGCGCCCTCACTCAACCCATCCGCGCACTGGGCAAAATAACGACCGTTTTGTTGGTAATCGTACAATTGGCGTCAATCCAGCGTTCGGTCTTCCATGCGAGCCATCGTCGCGTGCCCAGCCTTCAAATTCAGGGTCTTTTGTTTTGTTATTACGTTCATCGGTGGTCTTTATGATCCAGAATCATCCGGCCGATGCGTTCACTCACTTGCCCCAGGAGTAAACTCTGGGCTTTGACCACATCCTGCATGGCGTCGCCCTCGACCTTGCATGTCAGTTGAACTTTGTCCAGGCCGGATGGAACGGTTTGGCCAGCGGCAATCAATTGGAACATGGCATCCAGCAGCGCTTCGCCGCCCGGCTGCCCTTCGAAGCGGGCGATACGCACATAGACGCTCAGGTCATGTGTTCCTGAAAAGGCCGGCGTTAAAGGCAGTACCCGGTCGCTGCCAAGAAACGCTGCCACATTTTCCGTCAAGACCCAACCGATGTTTTTATCCAAAGCTTCCGCCCAGCGCGCCATTTCGCGATACGCTAATTCATACGTGTTCCGACGATCCGCAATCTGCGGTTTTTTCAAGTAGGGCGCCAGTTCAACCGGACCGATTACGATAAAACCGTCGAATGCCCACGTTTTTCGCGCAACTTTGTCCACAACGGGTTGCAGTTGAAAAAAACGGGCTGGCGGAGTCGGATCGGGCGTCAGGCATCCGGATAAACCGAGACAGCCTAATAGCAGTGCGTACATCATCTTTTTTTTGTCTGGCATGGCCAAGCTTCCTATGGTTGCGCTTTTCCGGTTATAAACGACTCCGGGTGCTGTTGGAGATAGTCCAAAAAGGTTTTCAGCGTGTCCGCGGTTTCGCTGAGTTTGTCCATCATGACCCGCAATCGATAAAGGATGCCGCCCTTGTTGCGTAATTCCAGCTTGATCTTGTCCAGAACTTGCTGCACCTCAGCCTGGGTCTCCAGCAATGCATGGCCATTTCTGATGGCGACATCCAGAAAGCGATCCGCTGCATTGACGAGATTGCAGGTCACGGGACGCACCTCGTCAAGTGCGCCATGCATATCTTTGACGATCAAGCGCACATCGGCGATGGCCGCGTTGAGTTCAGTCACCATACGCGGTACCGTATGGTTCAGGTTGGTCACCAGCACATTGATGTCGTGCAATGTTCTGTCGGCTGTGCCCACGGTTTTTTCAATCAGACCCGATTGAGCCAGTTCGGCCATGATATGGATCGTGGTATTAACATTGGCCGCGATCTGTTCCAGGGGCATTTTCTCAACATGCTCCCTGAGGCTGTCCGTCAGGCTCGAGACCGTGGGAATCTCCTGGATCAACGGATTCTTATTTATGAACATCGGCTTACTGTTCGGGAATTCGATCAGCATGACCAGCAGCTTGCCCGTGATGAAGCTCTGGGATTGCAGTTGTGCGCGCAATCCCTTTTTGATCTGATAGGCGAGTCCGCCCGTGTACGAACCGCTGCCGGTAAATTCTATACGGTTCTGGTCTAACTCGACATAAACCGGAGTTCTGCATTGGCCGGTATCCGTGTTGAACGTTATGCGGATATCGCAGACCGATCCCAGTCGCACGCCGCGATAGACCACCGGCGCGCCGATATCCAGACCTGTCAGGTTGCCGTTGAAATACAGCACAAAGCGTTCGGTCTCCTTGAACAGATGACCCGAGCCCAACAGGAGGATGGCCAGAAAAGCGATGATCAGGCCAAAAATCACGAAAAAGCCGATCACCACCGGATTGGCTTTCTTACTCATAATACTTCTCCTATCCTATCTTTATCTTTCACCTTACTGCTCCGCGCCGCGGGTCAGGAATTGACGCACCCGGGCATTGGTTGAGTGGTCGCGCAACTCGCTGGGATGACCGGAGGCGATCATGGTTTTGGTTTCAGCATCCAGAAAAACGGAATTATTGCCAATGGCGAAGATACTGGCCAGTTCATGGGTCACCACCACCGTGGTCGTCCCAAGCGTATCGCTCATTTCGAGAATCAAGTCATCCAGCAGCTTGGCGCTGATAGGATCCAGGCCGGCCGACGGTTCGTCAAAGAAAAGGATCTCCGGGTCGAGCGCCATAGCCCGGGCCAGGCCCGCGCGCTTGCGCATACCGCCGCTGATTTCAGCGGGATAATAATCCTCATAGCCGGCCAGGCCCACCAAGGCCAGCTTGAGCGCGGCGATCTCGGCTATGGACCCGGCATCCAGATCAGTGTATTCCTGGAACGGCACGGCAATGTTCTCGGCCAGGGTGAGGGAACTCCAGAGCGCGCCTTGCTGGTAGAGGATGCCTATATTCTGCATGATCCGCTGGCGTTGGGTCTGATCGGTCTGCCAGAAATTGGTGTCGCCGTAAAGGATTTCGCCGACAGCCGGCTCGATCAGCCCGATCATGTGCTTCAGCAGCGTACTTTTGCCGCAGCCGCTACCGCCCATGATAATGAAGATGTCGCCGCGCCCAATGGAAAAATTCAGGTCCTGCTGGATCAGCACAGGGCCATAGCACATTCTCAGGTTGTTCACACGGATGTGTACGTCAGGTTCAGTCATGGTCAGCCTATCGTCATGAAAACATAGGTCCAGGCAGCATCGGCTATAACGATCAGGACAATGGCCATGACCACTGCATCGGTGGCGGCATCGCCTACAGAGGAAGCGCTGCGCCCGCATTGCATGCCTTTGAGACAGCCGCTGATGGCAATGAGTATGCCAAAGGTCGACCCCTTGATCAACCCCTGGGCGCAGAACCAAAGCGTCATGGAACTGAATCCCTGGGTAAAAAACAAGACCGGTGAGATCCCCAGCGCGAAAATAGCGACGCCGGCGCCGCCCAGGATGCCGAGAATATCAGCGTATATCACCAGCAGCGGGGTCATCAGGGCCAGGGCCACCATGCGCGGCAATACCAAATAATCCATAGGCGGAATACCCATGGTCTTCAAAGCATCGATCTCTTCATTGACCTGCATGGAGCCCAACTGAGCCGCATAGGCGGCGCCGGTGCGGCCGGCCAGGATGATGCCGGTCATCAAGGCGCCCATCTCCACCACCATGCCGATGCTGACCAGATCGGCCACGTAGATTTCGGCCCCGAACATTTTGAGTTGGATGGCGCCCACGAACGCCAGAATAGCGCCGACCAGCAAAGAAATGACGGTCACAATCCCCAAAGCTTCGGGACCGCACTGCTGGACAATCAACCAGAACTCGGCCGGGCGATAACGCGCACGGCCAACCATGAAGCGCCCCAGGCTGATGACCGCCTCTCCCAGAAAAGCCAGAAACTGAACGCCATCGCGCCAGGTTCGCAGCATACGTGTGCCGATATGTCTAACAAACGGAACCTGCCGCTCCATCCGCCGGGCATCTTTACGCTCGGATACCACGGTGGCCAGATGGTACAAGCGCCTGACGCCCTCCGGCATGCCGGACAGATCAAGGTCCAGGTTATCGTCCTTACAGCGCGCATGAATCCACATGATGGCTGTCAGCAGCAGACTGTCCCAGCGTTCGATCCCTTGATCGATCAAACGGACCTGCCGCATGCCAGCGGTTGCTTCGCCGAAGACCTCTGCTATTGGAGCGATGGCTGCGTTTCGGGTGAAGGCGCCCGAGAACGTCAGCTCGCGGATGCCGTTCGCGTCCTCGCATTGTATGCGTCCGGCTATCGATTGTTGGGTATCGGATAGGTCCATCACTGATTGTTGCTCGCCGTAGTTTGAAACCGTTTTAATTGGGATTGAAACGGTTTATGATGAATTTTCTACCGCCCGGATCGATGGTCAGCGAGAAGAAGCGCAGGAAGCTCATGCCCAGCAATCCATCCATGTTGGATTCCGAGGTCTGGGGCATGACAATGGCCTGGACGTTGTTCAACTTCATACCGTTGACTTCCACCGATTTGAGCAGCACTGGCGTGGCGTCCACCAGTGTGCCGTCCGCGACCTTGACCTTGACCGTTTTGGCGGTCAGCTTCAAACCGAGCCGTTGGGCAATGGTCGTGGAGAGCGCGACATAGGTTGCGCCGGTGTCCAGCAGCAAGCGCGCCGGAACTTGACCGTTGATGTCAGCCGTGACAATCGCATGACTGCTGCCCTGGGCCAAGGGCAGTTCCGCCTGCTTGATTTCCGTGTTGTATTGGATCAGTTTTTCGCGGATGCGGTTGAAGAAATCGCGTTCATTGGGATCATTGCCGCGGCCGAACCGTTTTTTGAATTCATCGCGAAAGGCAGCATTCACGTCCATCAACAAGCGCATGTAGGAGGCCATCAAGTCCAGTTGCCGCTTGATGTTCTGATCGACCTGTTCAATGCTGTTCTGGACCAGGGTCTGCTTGCCGATCAGCGAGTTGTTGCGTACGATCAACTCGTTGTATTCCTTGGTATTGCTTCGGTTGATGGATTTGGTGCGTTCCATGTCGCGTGCCGTATCCAAAATCTGCATTTTGAGGTTGTCCAACGCGTTCTGCCTGTTGTTCTTTTCGCCGTGCAAACACTCGAGTGTATCTTCGGCAATCAGCGCTGTGCGCCGTTCGCGTTCCAGGCGGTTGAATTGATCGGCAAGCTCTTCCAGGCCGGGCGGGACGAATTTTTTGTGGGTGAAGAACTGCTTCTCCCATTTCCGCTTGAGCTGCTCTGTTTCGTTTGGGGCCGCTTTCTCGATACGGTCCACCTGGCTGCGATCCAGCGTAATCGTACCCAGCCCCATGTGAATCGTGATCTTATCCGCGGTTTCCTGTTTGATCAACCCTTCCAGATGCCGGCCGTTTTTCATATAAATTTTGTCGCCCCAACCAAGCGAACAAACGCTCCAGGCCAGTCCAATACACCCCAACATTAGTCTTGTGCACATCAGAAATCCTCTTTCATCCTCGTGTTATCCAGAATGTAATTGGTCATGGGTCAATAGTCAAGAGGACGAAACCAAAAGTAGCCAGCGCCCTACACCCCTGCCCCCGACCTCCTACCCCTGCCCCTTGCCCTCTGCTCCCGCATAATGTTATAAAATAAACATTGAACCGGCTCTGATTCTGATGTATTGAAAAATGGATGTCACGCAAATGGAAAACAATGGCGCCTGGCGCGGAAACATTGCGGTTGTGGTTTGAATGGACCACACGCGAGGAACGTCTCGTCTTTGCTGGCATACTGGCCATATTTCTTATCGGTCTGAGCGTGCGTTGGTTACATCTTTTTCATGCCAAACCCCAACACCTCACCCCGAAGCAGGTCGAGCAACTTATGGCAGGAGATTCCCATGAATGAAAATTGTATATTCTGTAAAATAGTCGCCAATCAACTACCGTCAACACGTCTTTTTGAAAACGAGCATGTACTGGCGTTTATGGATATTGGCCCTATTATCAAAGGTCACACGCTGGTCATTCCCAAAATGCATTATGAAAACCTGATGGAAACGCCGCCCGAAGAACTGGCGCGCGTGATCCAGGCGGCAAGCGTGGTGGCAGCGGCGATCAAACAGGGCTTGAACGCGGATGGCGTCAACCTGCACCAGGCCAATGGCGCCGCGGCCGGACAGGTCGTGAACCATCTTCACTTTCATGTCATTCCACGCTATGAAAACGACGGCCATTCGTGGAACTGGCATGCCGAAACCTATACCAACCCCGGAGAAATGAGCACCCTGGCGCAAAAAATCACCCAATATATATAGTATTATATTATAAGCCATGAAGAAACTATCCTATGAAGAAGCGCTGCGGGACATCCTGCACGAAGACAGCCGCTACGACGAACAAGCCTATCACTTTGTCCGCGAAGCCCTCGACCACACCATCAAACTACTGAACAAAATCGAAGGCCCCGACCGTCATGTCACCGGCCAGGAATTGCTCGAAGGCATCCGCCTGTACGCGCTCCAGGAATTCGGCGCCATCAGCCAAACGCTTTTCCGCTCCTGGGGCATACACTGCACCCGCGACTTCGGCCATATTGTGTTCAGCCTGGTCGACAAGGGCATTCTCGGCAAAACCGACCAGGACCGCATATCCGATTTTGAAGGCGCTTACGAATTCGAGCAGGCTTTTCGCGACCCGTACAAACCCAAAATGAAACTGCGCTTTGAAAGGCTGGCCCGCGAACAGAACTTGCGCGAGTCAGAGGATCAGGAACAGAACGATAATCACCCAAATAAGGAGCATTGAATATGAGTCAGGAAGAAACGTCCATGGCCCCGCTCAGCGTTTTTGAAAAACTGGTGAGCATGCTGGCCATGCCCGTCTATCACTACCTGGGTTTGATCGCCGACCCTAATACCGGCCAGCCCACGGTCAACTTGGAAGCTGCCCAACAAGCCATCGATATGATGGACGTGCTGCAAGAGAAGACGCGAGGCAATTTGACAGACACGGAAGCGCAACTCCTCAAAACTAACCTGGCCCAACTCAAATTGCTGTACGTGCAGTGTCACGATGCTCCAGCCAGACAACCACAACCGCCGCCGGCTGCCGAACCTGCCACGCCGGAACAGAGCGAAGAGCCAAAGCAAGCACGGCAGGAACCAAACGCCAAACCGGATGAAAAAAGAGGCGAAGGCCCGCGTTTTCACAAGGCCTATTGAACGTATTTATTTTTTGGCCACTGCGATCAGGCGATTGGCGTCCTGATCGTAGTCGTTGCCATCCAGGTCACCATAGAGTTTGATTTCGGTGAAACCGGTACGGACCAGACGTGCTTTCAATTCCTGACCGGAATAGATGGTGTGGTAAAAAGTGAAAGTCTTGATGTTTTCCTTGTCCAGGATGATCCATTCGTTATAGATCCGGCTCCAATCGTCGAAAATATGATGCCGCTCGATCATCATGCGACCGTCCGGCAGTTTCTCCGAGGAAGTCGGTTGCAGCCCGCGCGCCAGCATTTCTTTGCCGACCAGGTCGATCACCAGGTGGCCGCCGGGCTTGAGGCTGTCGAAAATATTCCGCAAAACAACCAGATCGTCTTCCTTGCGGTCGAAATAGCCAAAGGAAGTGAACATGTTGATCACCAGATCATAGGCTTCGACGCGCTTGTATAGACGCATGTCCTCCTGCACCCACTCGATCGCCAGTTCCTCGTGCGCCGCTTTTTCGCGTGCTTTATCGAGCAGAAACGCGGTCATGTCAACGCCGGTGACCCGAAACCCTTTACGCGCCAGCACCAGCGAACAACGACCGGGCCCGCAACACAAATCCAGCACGTCGCAAGGCTCGAACTTGGTCAATTCCAGCAATTTCTCCATCTGTTCCGCGGCTTGCTCAAAGCGCTTGTCCGGAAACATGAACGGGTATGTATCCACCCAGAACCGTTCGTCCTCAAACCATTCTTTCATGATGTCGTCACTACTTTTATTTATTTATTTTGTGTGCTGAGCATAGGTGATCGCATGATTGAACATCAAAAGCAATCGATTTCAGATTGCGGATTTCGGATTGCGGATTTCGGATTGCGGATTTCGGATTGCGGATTGCGGATTGCGGATTGCGCTTAGTGTTCACGGGAAAATAACATGACATTTTTCTGTGGACCCCTTAGGCGTGTGCGATCAGTTATCAGTGATCCATGAGACCAATGACCAATGAACACCGATGAACACCGATGAACACCGATAGAAATTCGTTATCAATGCCCATCAGTATCCATCAGTATCCATCAGTGGTTGCCATGAGATTTGTGCGGTCTTTTACTGAATTTCGCTGAATTTATCGCCAGGCACGCCGCAAACCGAACATTTATTCGGCACAGCGCCTTTGACTGTGTTACCGCAAACCGGGCAAAGCCAGATCTGCGTAGCGGGCAGGTCAGAACCGCCTTTGACCGCAGCCAGCGCTTCTTCGTAAAGACCATGATGGATTTCTTCCACGGCCATGGCGTTTTTAAAAGTAATCTCGGCAGCCTTGTTGCCTTCGTTTTGCGCCTCGGTCACAAAGCCGGGATACATTTCCTTGAATTCATAACCTTCACCATCCGAGGCAGCCTGCAGGTTCGTGGCGGTATCGTTGATGCCGCCCATGACCCGCAGATGCGCGTGGGCATGGATGGTCTCGGCTTCCGCTGCCGCACGGAACAGTTTGGCCACGTTGGCAAAACCGTCTTCTTCCGCTTTCTTGGCAAACGCCAGGTATTTACGGTTCGCTTGACTTTCGCCGGCAAATGCAGCCGCCAGGTTATCGTTTGTTGCCATAGGTTCTACTCCTTCTGCTTGTTTTTGTTGTTTTTTTTATGCTTCTCCTCTGAAATACAGCCACGACACACCCCGCGCAGCGCAACCTGGATGGTGTGGGTTTCACCCAGCTCCGCGACGCCGGCAGGTGGCTTGAAGGTGTCTAGTTCGTGGTTGTAAAAATCGCGAATCATGCCACAACGGGTACAGATGAAATGATGGTGCGGCGCGATGTTACCATCGTAGCGCGAACGGGTCCCCTCGTCAACGCGCCGGATCATCGCGTGCTCTTCCAGCGTGCGTAAATTACGGTACACAGTATCCAAGGACAGAGCGGGTATGCACACCTTTAGTTGCTGATAGAGCGTCTCCGCGTCGGGATGTTCTTTGCTGCCGATCAAAACGCGGTACAGCTCCGTGCGCTGATGCGTAATGGTAACACCCTCAGCCCGGCATCGCTCCAGAAAAACCGTCATTTTTTCCTCAATGGCATCGTGCTTCATTGCTATTGTCCATAAATAAGAATGATTATTACGTAGTAATCTATCAGAACCTCTGCGTTGCGGTCAAGCATGGAAAATGTTTGGTTTTTATGAGCAGCCCGACGTTTGGAGGAGATCGATAAGCGTTGACAGCTCAGCGTTTTTCACTATGCTTTTTTTTAAAAACACTACATACCAGGAGAAAACCTATGATCAACGTGATGACAAAGCATCTTACGCTTTTATGTTTGCTCGCTGTAACACTTGCGGCTGAAGAGCTTCCTGTGGCAGCCATCGTCGTCCACGAACGCGCCCCGCATCCGGTCAGCAACCTGTTGTTTGGACAGATGATCGAGCATGTCGGAAAAGCATGGGAGCAAGGACCGGAGAGCATGATGAACACCCATGTATCGCCTCCAATGGTGCGTCAGGATGTGCGTCAGCTCTGTAAAACGCTGAATCCGTCCATTGTTCGCTTTCCTGGCGGCGCCTGTGTCGAAGCCGGCCTGCATGATTGGACGGATTTAATTGATCATCCACCTGGCCGGACCAATGCACTGCGCACACGCTGGCAGTTTGGCTATGACGAAGCCCTGCGCCTCGCGGAAGACCATGGCTGGGAAGTGATCCTGCCCCTTCATTTGCGCGATGCGCTCTGGCATCCGGATCAGGCTGAACAGCATATCCTGCGCAGTGTCGGTTTACTGGCCTATGCGAATGCCGACCCTGGGGCTGCTCTACCCGCGGGAATGCCGGACTGGGGCGCCATTCGCATGAAAAACGGCAGGCAAGAGCCTTATGGCGTTCGCTATGTGCAGATCGGCAATGAGTGGGAAGCCCACTGCAAGGCCATGGACAAAGTTTCCGGTTTAACCGCCATAGATGCGCAGGTGGCTCACATGCGTAAGGTGCTGCATCGCATGCTGGACCTTATTCGCACCATCGATCCGAAGGTGAAAATTATTCTGGACGGTGTGATCTGGAGCGAACACCATTATGCGCGGCTGGAGAAACTGTATGCGGATGGACGACTGCGTGCTAAAAGCGACCTGCTGGCCGTTCACCTCTACCATCCCTGGAAAATCCGTCGCAAAGAAATGCTGCTTCACGGCCAACTCGTGGAATGGGATAGCCTGACCGACAAGCAGCTATGGCATGCCATGGTCGCGACCCCTGACGTGGATAAGGACGGGCAATCCGTGCTGGAGAGCGATAATGAGATCATCCGTTGGGGATTTGCGCTGGCGCGCAAGCATAGCTGGCCCGTAGCTATGACCGAATGGAACTGGAACGGCTTTGGCGACGAGCGCGGCGTGCTTACATCCTATTATGCCTATGGCATGGGCGCCGCCGGCTTTATCCATGCCCTGTTGCGCAGCGATCGGGTCGTACTCGCCTGTCAGTCCATGATGGTGGGAACAGGATGGGACATCAATTCCATTCGCGTTCCGAAACAAGGGCCTGCTTATCTGCACCCCAGCGGAGAATTGGTCGCCTTTTACCGCCAACATCACGGTTCACAGCGCCGGGACATTACCATCAAGAATGCGGCATGCTATGCCCAACCGCTCAAACTGGGGTCCATCAAGGCGCGAAAACGCGTGGCCTACCTGGATGCCGTAGCTACCGCGAATGAGAAAACCCTGTACGTGCATTTGCTCAACCGTTGTTTCGATCTGGCGCAGCAGATATCCGTAACGCTTGAAGGCGCAGACCGGCATGTCAGGCAGGTGCACTGGCACTGTATCACCGGCGAGCTTGAAAACCATCCGGAAGCCCATGGAAAGGACCGGTTGCACAAGCAAACGACTTTGGTTGAACGTTCGGCAGCCGACGCATTCGAGATCGCGCTGCCGCCGCGATCGATCTCGGTTTTGATCTTTGACCTTTGAAGCGAGCGTAACTTTGCTGGACATCACCAATCACCAAGGGCCAATGTGAGACGGAAATAAATGAATCATTTTACCGCCTGCCATTTTTCTGTAAAAAATCCACTTTAGTCTGCGGAGCTTCGCATGTATATTGAGATGTCTACGTATGTCGGTACATATAAATCCATGATGCAGAAAATGATGATAGCATGAAGACAAGCTTTGTTTTTGCATTGCTGTGGGTCTGCGCTTTTCAACCTGGCGCAGCCGAAGATGCGGATGCTTGGCCCATATTTCGCGGCGATCCAGCGTTGACCGGGCGCTGCGGCGTGGTCTTGCCCGATAAACTCGACCTGCTCTGGACCTATAAAACCGGTGACGACATCGCGTCTTCGCCCGTGATCGCCGAAAAAACCGTGTTTATCGGATCCAGTGACGAAAAGGTCCATGCAATCCAGCTTGCTGACGGCAAACGCAAATGGGTCTATGCCTGTGACGATCGGATCGAGGCTCCGCCGTTGTACTACGCCGGCTGCATCTATGTGGGTTCGCTGGCAGGCGCCATGGTCGCGCTGAACGCGGCTGACGGCGCGCTGCTCTGGATTTTCACGACCGATGACAAGATAACCGGGTCCGCCAACATCGTCGCGCCGGGACCTGACGGCAAAACCTTGATCGTCTTCGGTTGCTACGATAATCTGATGTACGCCCTTGACGCCGCCACCGGAAAGAAAGTCTGGAGTTACGAAACCGGCAATTACATTAACGGCGCGCCGTCCGTGGCTGACGGTTGCGTGATCTTTGGCGGCTGCGATGGTCTGATCCATGCCGTGTCGGTTAAGGACGGTTCACCCCAGGCTGAAATCGAGGCCGGCTCTTACGTGGCCGGTTCCATTTCCGTGGACAACAGCAAGGCTTTTTTCGGCCATTATGACGGCGCCATGCTCTGCGTCGACTTGAAGGAACAAGCCCAAGTCTGGTCGTTCGAAGGCAACGGCGACTCGTTCAGCGCCTGCCCGGGAATTGGCCGCGACTTGGTGCTGGCCGGTTCGCGCGACGGCTGGCTCTATGGCCTGGACCGCAAGAGCGGTGAAAAGCGCTGGGCGTTTCAAACCAACGACGAAGTGGACAGCTCGCCCGTACTCTGCGGCGATCGCGCCGTGTTCGGTTCACTCGACGGACGGCTTTACATGGTGCGGCTCAAAGATGGCGCAAAAATCTGGCAATACGAAATCGGCGCCGGCATTCCGGGTGCGCCAGCCGTGGCTGCCGGCAGGGTGGTGGTCGGTGCCAAGGACGGCAGTGTCTATGCATTCGGCGTCAAGAGAGCACGAAAATGAAAGTCATATACATCATCCCCGGATCAGGCGGCACATTCTACTGCCAGAACTGCCTACGCGATTTCACTGTAGTCAAGGCGCTGCGCGCACGTGGCTTGGACGTGGTGATCCTGCCCATGTACCTGCCCATGTTTGCCGGCGATACGCAAATGCGAGGCGATACGCCTATTTTTTACGGCGCTATCAATTGCTATCTGGAGCAGAAATTGTCCCTGTTTCGCAATATGCCACGTTGGCTGGACAAGCTGTTTGATGCCAAGCCCGTACTAGACTGGGCTGCCAAAAAATCGGCGTCCACCAACGCGTCCGGCCTGGAAGCGATGACCCTGTCCATGCTACAGGGCGAGGACGGACGCCAGGCCAAGGAACTGGACCGCTTGATCGCCTGGTTGCGCGACGAGGGCAAACCGGACATGGTCCACCTGTCCAACGCCCTGCTGCTGGGACTGGCCCGGCGCATCAAGGATGAACTGGACGTGCCGATCTACTGCGCGCTCCAAGACGAGGACCACTGGCTCGACGCCATGGACGGCGACAAGGCACAGGCCATCTGGGATGTCATGGGCGATCGCGCCAAGAGCGTAGACCGGTTCATTGCGGTCAGCCAATATTTTGCGGACAAGATGCGCACGCGCATCGGTATCCCGAACGAGAAGATGAGCGTGGTTCACATCGGCGTGGATCCCGCGCTGTACGATCCTTCGCCATTGAGCTGCGATCCGCCCGTACTCGGCTACCTCTCACGCCTTTCCCCGGTCTACGGCCTGGACCTGCTGGTCAAAGCGTTCCTGCTGTTGAAACAGGAACCGCGCTTCAAAACGCTCACCTTGCGTGCCACGGGCGGGCAACTGGGCGCGGATCGCGCATTTGTCAAAGCATTGCGTCGCCACATCGCAAAAGCGGGACACGCCGCGGACGTAACCTTTCTCGACAACTACGAAGTGGAACAACGCCCCGCGTTCTTGAAAAACCTGACCCTGATGAGCGTGCCGGTACCAAACGGCGAAGCGTTCGGCCTGTTCATGGTCGAAGCGTTCGCCGCCGGCGTGCCCGTGGTCCAACCGCGCACTGGCGCATTCGCCGAAATCATCGAACGCAGCGGCGGCGGCGTGGTCTATGATCCCAATACGCCGGAAGCGCTGGCAAAACAACTCGCTATCCTGCTCGACGATCCTGAACAGATCCGCGCCCTGGCCGGCAAAAGTCGCGCCGCGGTGGTCAAGCACTTTTCGCTGGATGCCATGGCGCAAAAAACAGAAGCGATTTATCGTGACCATGCGAAACAATAGAATTGCACTAACAAAAAGAGGTTGCTATGGCAGAAGTTAAAGCCCTGTTAACAGTCGATCGCATCGCCAAAAGTTATACGACACCGAACGGGAACATTATGCCTGTGCTCAAGGATGTCTCGTTTTCGGTCAAGCCAGGCGACACGCTGGCGATCACCGGCCCTTCCGGGTCAGGCAAAAGCACGTTATTGAACATTGTCGGCGCCCTGGACCGGCCCACGTTCGGTCGGGTCTGCCTGGGCGAGCGCGACTTGGCGCTGTTGAGCGACGACGAACTGGCCAGCATCCGCAGCCGCGAAGTGGGCTTTGTATTCCAACTCCATCATCTGCTGCCCCAGTGCACGGCCCTAGAAAACGTGCTGATCCCCACGCTGCCGCTGGGTCCGCAACGCGATGCCGACGCCCAGGCCAAACGGGCGCGAAAGCTGCTGGAACGCGTAGGCCTGGGTAATCGAATGCAGTACAGACCAGGCCAACTCTCGGGCGGCGAGTGCCAGCGCGTGGCTGTAGTGCGCGCCTTGGTGAACAAACCCAGCCTGATCCTGGCCGACGAACCGACAGGCTCGCTGGATCATGAAACAGCACTGAGCATCACCGGCTTGCTCAAATCGCTGAATGCCGAGGAAAACACGGCATTGATTGTCGTGACCCACGCCCGTGAACTGGCTGGCGCCATGGCTCGCGAACTGAAACTGGAAGACGGCAAGCTGAACGCAGCCCACAGATCAACGCAACCCGAGGAAACCCACCCATGAAGAAAAAAAAGCCCCGCCTGTTTATCCAACTCGCGGTGGCGATCCTGACCAACCTGGCTCATGGCGAGGACTGGCCGCAGTGGCGCGGCCCGCGGCGCGACGGTAAATCGGAGGACACCGGCTTGCTCAAGGTATGGCCCGAACAGGGGCCGAAACTCCTCTGGAAAACATCGGAGATCGGCAGCGGCTTTGCCAGCGCGGTCACCTGGCAGGGTATGGTATACATAACCGGCGGGAAAGACGGGAAACTGACCATTTTCGCCTTTGACGACCAGGGTGGCTTGAAATGGCGGAAAGATCACGACAACATCTGGGCCAAGAATTTCAAAGGTTCGCGCGGTACGCCCACCATTGACGACGGGAAATTATACGTCGAATCCTGTTATGGCCTGGTCGGCTGTTACGACGCGCGCTCCGGTCGCAAAGTCTGGTCCAACAAACTGAGCGACATGGGTGGCAAGTACCACAATTGGGGCTATTCGGAATCCGTGCTTATCGCGGGCAAAGCAGCCGTGGTCACGCCAGGCGGCAGCGTCATGCTGGCCGCACTGGACAAAAACAACGGCAAATCGATGTGGTCCGTTTCCGGTGACGGCGGAGAAGCCCATTACTGCTCCGCGATTTACATCACGTACAACAATGTGCCCATGATTATCCAGGGCACGGGCAGCGGTATTGTCGGCGTACATGCCGAACACGGTCGCAAATTATGGTTCGACGACTTCTGCGCCGGTAACACGGCCAACTGCTGCACTCCGGCATTCAGCGACGGCTATGTCTTCTGGTCCAACGGCTATGGAAAAGGCGGCGTGTGCCTTAAACTGACGGTACGCGGCAGCAGCGTCTCCGCGTCCAGGGCCTGGACCACACGCGATTTGATCAGTCATCATGGCGGTTACATCATTCACGAAGGCCATATCTACGGCAACCACAATAACGGATGGACCTGCCTTGAACTGGAAACCGGCCGCAAGAAATGGTTCGACCAGGGCGTGGGCAAAGGATCGATCAGTTTTGCCGACGGCATGCTCTACACGTTCAGCGAGAGCGGCGGCCGCATCGGCCTGGTCAAAGCCACCCCGAACAGCTTCCAACAGACCAGCGGGTTTTCCGTACATGGCCGCAAACAGAGCTGGGCCCACCCGACCATCGCCAATGGCCGGCTATACCTGCGCTATGCCGAAAACCTTTACTGCTACGATGTGCGCGGACCGAACTACGGTCGGTCCGCCGACAGCGGAACACGCGACGCGGAACCGGTTCCGGCCCACTTGCAGAGCAAAATCGGCGTATTCCGCGGCAAAGTGCAATTGCGCGCTAAAACTTATGTGACCGGCATCAAGTTCCAGATCGAACATGGCGCGCTAAAAGGCTATATGGTGATCGATTCGGGCAACGACATCCAGACCAACATCCAACTTGCCTACCAGGGTCCGAGCGCGGACGGGAAAACAGAGTTGTTCGGCTGGAACAGCAAGAAAAACACCGGTAAAATGAAACTGAGCCTCACCCCGACCGCCATATCCGGTTCCTGGGGCAAAGGAGAATCCGATTCTGACCTGGGCGCCTTATCGGCCCGCAAAGTGAAATGACATGACCATGAACTATATCAAATTCATCTGGCGCAGCTTGGTTTTTTATCGCCGCACCCACATAGGCGTAGTCCTCGGCGTGGCGCTATGCTGCACCGTGCTGGTCGGCGCACTGGTGATCGGCGATTCGGTGCGATTGAGTTTACTGGACATGGCGCTGCAACGGCTTGGCCGCACGCACCTGGCGCTGGAAGCGCATGAGCGTTTCTTTGGTGCGGATCTGGCTCAGCGGCTGGAAAATAGAACCGGAGTTCTGACTGCTCCGATCTGCCGGGTCATGGGCATGGCCGGCTCTGACGACGGCGAACGCAAGACGCCGCAAGTGCATATCCTGGGCATTCCGCCCGATTTCTTCAAACACTTCGCTCCGGAAAAGATCGAAAACGCCATGCTGAACGGGTTGAGCGAAAACGAAGCCCTGATCAACCGGCGCCTGGCCGATAAACTGGAAATGAAAGCCGGTGACACCATGATCCTGCGCATGGAAAAGCCCAAGTTGATGCCATACGATGCACCGCTGGCCAATACACGCGACGCCACCCAGGCCATGCGCGTCAAGGTCAAAGCTGTCGTCCATGACCGGATGTTGGGCAATTTTAACCTGCGCGCCAGCCAGATCCCGCCCTACAACGTCTTTCTGAACCGCACCGGTTTGTGTGCGGAACTGAACCTGACCGGCAAAGCCAACATGCTGCTCACCGCGCTGCCCGCGAACGAAAACGAACCGAACCCGGACGCGATGCATCAGTTCGACCGCGCCTTGCGCGAAAGCCTGGATCTCGAGGATGCGGCCCTGGAACTGCGCAAAACCCCTGATCAACCTACATGGGAACTGCGTTCGCGCCGCATTTTTCTCGAACCGACTGCGGCCAGGGCCGGCCTGAGCAGCCCCCATGCGCACGGCGTGTTTTCCTATTTTGTCAACAGCTTCCGCTCCGGTGATCGCCTGTCTCCCTACGCCGTTGCCACCGCGGCCGGTGCGCCGTGGACTCCGGCCGATATGGCCGATGACGAGATCGTGATCACCGACTGGTTGGCCAAAGACCTGGGCGGTGTGCATACAGGCGACCCATTGCACCTGCATTATTATGTGGTAGGGCCATTGAAAAAAATCGAAAAACGCCAGGCCCTGTTCAAGGTCCACAAGATCGTGCCGATCCAGAACATCTACGCCGACCCAGCGTTGATGCCGCCTTTTCCGGGCATCGACACCGAGGACGACTGCAGCGACTGGGATCCGGGCATCCCGCTCGACATGAAGCTGATCCGCGACAAAGACGAGACCTACTGGGATGATCATCGCGGCACGCCCAAAGCCTATATCACGTTGAAAAAAGGGCAGGAATTGTGGGGCAACCGTTTTGGCCAGTACACGGCCATACGCTATGCCGGCGATGATCTGAACGCGACCAATCTAACCGCGGCCGTGATGAATCGGTTGACGCCAACCGATTTCGGCCTGTTTTTCCGCAACGTGCGCCAGGAAGGCATTGCCGCCGGACTGGGCGCCGATTATTTCGGTAGCCTGTTCATCGGGCTGAGCTTCTTCCTGATCGTCGCGGCACTGATCCTGACCGGACTGCTGGTCGGGTTCGGCATCGAGCAGCGCTTGTCGGAAACAGGGCTGTTACTGGCGGTCGGCTTTCAGCGACAAACCGTGCGCTGGCTGCACATGGCGGAAGCCGCAGTGTTGACCCTGATCGGCGGCATCATCGGTTGCCTAGGCGGACTGGCCTATACCAGGTTGGTGCTCAATGCGCTGAGCACGGTCTGGCGCGGCTCGGTCGCCACAGCGGCCATTCAGGCGCACGTGCTGCCCACCACCCTGACAGTCGGCACGTTCATCGGCATGGCCACGGCCCTGCTAACCATGTGGGGGATC
>CAZOLK010000079.1:0-20330 GCA_964580325.1 uncultured Verrucomicrobiota bacterium
CCAGCAGGGCCTGGGGCCGGGACTGTTCCGGCGCGCTGAGCGTTACCGCGAGCCGCGTTTCCGGCCTTTCGACGCGGATGCGGATCACGCCGGTCGCACGATGAGCCGCCCAGATCTTGGACGGGGCAACCGCGCGGACCAGGCTGACGCAGCAGTAGAGATTGGGCCCGACATCGGTCGGTACGGGCAGTTCGAGATCCGCGGTATTGGCTTCCAGGTCGAGGACCTGTGCGGACAGCACGCGGTCGGTTTCCAAAGTGATCAGCGCAAGCCCGCCAAAAGGCGCACGCACGCGCAACCGGACGGTCTCGCCTGGCTGGTAGGCATCCTTGTCCGGTTCCAGCGCAATCCGCTCCGGGGTGGCGCACGCTTCTGCGCTCCAGTAGACCTGGCCGTCGCCGGCATAAAAGGTCACGTTTGCCGACACATCGCTGTCCAGCGCCTTGACCCGCAATTCGTAGGCGCCAGGTTCACTGGGGGCGAACCTCACTTCACCGACCCCATCGGACAACGAGACATGTCCCTTCCTCACCGCGGAGATCTGTCGTTCCGACCGGATCTCGCAGCGGCCGTGGCGATCTTCGTGCATGACCGAGGTCCAGGTTACGCGATTGACCATATAAGCCAGTTCGGCTACATCCCGCGCAGCCTGGCCGTCGGGCAGCACCGCGGCCAAAGAAGCACGGAAAGTTTCTCCCACCTGGTAAGCGGTCGATGCCTGGGTCGGCTTGATGCCGACGTAACAGGGATAGATATCCACGGGCCGCGCAGCGAATACGCTGACCGGGCGTCCACCGGTTTCGCTGACCGTTGCCTTCATAACAGCCTTGAGCCGCGAGGCCGGACGCCAGGCCGGATCCACGGACGCCTTGTAATGCATACGGCCGTCCGCATCCAACCGACCGCGCCCCAGGTCGTGTCGGCTCGGTGTCTGCTTACGCGCGTCATCGCGGAACACATAGTTGGGCCAGTTCGGGTGGCTGAAATCTTCGGCCTTGTAATAGACCAGCGCGGCAATCGGCAATCCGCCGGCCGGTGCGCCGAACAGGTGGCGCGCCGCTACCCGAAAGTTGACCGGCACGGCAGGCGAAAACACGTCCGCGTCCGGTTCAAGGTCCACGGCGATGCGCGGCGGAACAAATTCCTCCAATGCAACCCTGGTCCGGCCCAGTTCCGTTTTGACGCCGGGCATACGCAGACAGAGCTGGTAGGGACCGGTCGGATCATGATCGGCCCAGGTCGTTTCGAATTCGACCGCGCCCCAGGCGTCGGGCAGCGCTGTGGCGCACAGCTTTTCGTAGCCATTGGGTTGTATGGCATGCAACTCCACGGGAAACGGTTCCGGAATGCGTAACTGTGCATCGCGCAGCAGGGCTTTGACATGGGCGGTTTCGCCAGGCCGATAGATTCCGCGATCAGTGAACAAGTGGGCTTCGCACCCGCCCTGGCGCAGGTAGCCGGCGCCGTCAATGTCGCCGTGCAGGGCAACCTGCGGCGCATGAAGGTCCAGGTAAACGAGATCGTCGCCCTGCCGGACCACGGCCAGGAACGGTTCGCGATCATCTTCCTGCACGCCCTCGAAATGGACCAGGCCGAGCGCATCGGTCCGGCCTTGGAACAGGATCTGGTTGGCGCGCGTATACACGTGCACCTCAGCGTCGGCCACGGGTTCCAGCGTACGCAACGACTGGGCCCAGACCAACAGGTCGCGGTTGGAACGCTTCACGCTGACGCCGATATCGCTGATGACCACGAGCCGGCGAATACTACGATGGTGGTCATCGTCCTCCACGTGTATCATGTAGGCGCCCACGGGTTGGTCGCCGAGTATAGCGCGCAGATCCAGAGCGGTTTCCGCAATCTTGTTGGCCGGCGCATCCAGGGTGAAGGTACGCCTCAGGGCGGGTGCGGTCAAGCCCATGGACGCGTCATGCCAGATATTGTTGCACGCTTCGCGCTGCATGGCATAGAAAACCACGTTATTCGGAAAAATGCGGTGCAGGTGCACCCTGTACTTGCGGATGTTGACCAGGTTCAGCGGAACGCGCATCTGGCCATGCGGCGAAAGCACCTGGCCGCCATGCTTGAATTCGAGCGATGCGGGACGATCGGGAATATAGACCGAATAGACGCAATCCTGCTCCAGAAAGGCGTCGCCTGTACTTTTCATGCCTTTGCGAAATGCAATCCGGTAGGCCTTGCCCGGTTCGAATTTGGCGGCAATGCGATATTCGTTGCGCCGATAACCGCTGTACTCGCCGCGGATCGTAAAGGGCAGCTCCGGTTCGATGCAGATAAACGACGCTGCCGCTTTGGTATCCAGCACCGCGGAACAGCGGAAGGTGACAAAGCTTTCGCTGAACGCCCGACTGTACGGAAGCACGCTGAACACTTTGAGCTGGTTGCTGCAATGCACCACACGCTCGATCGGCTGTTCCAGTTCCAATGGCCCGTTCACGCCGCGCAATCCGGCTGCCAAACGCAAGATCAATTTGTTGGTTTTTATCGAATCCGTCACCACATACTGGGTGCTGCTTTTGACATCGCCCTGGATCCGGTACGTGATCGCGCCACCGCGCACATGCTCCAGCACAAGGTGTTTGGCCAGGGTTTCCGGCGCAACCGCGCTGTTGAAGTCCAGACGCAGCGTGATGTGCCGGTCGGCACTGCAATTGACCTGGTGGACGCGCTCGAACGCGAGACCCGCGGTTTGGAACAGGAACGCGCGCGGCGGCGCCAGGCGCCACCCGGCCGCACTGCGCAGGGTCTCGTCGAATACAGCGGAAAACTCGGTGCAGTCGGGCCAGGCCTGGACCGGCACAAATTCAAGCATATCGGGCGTCTTCCAACGAAAACGTCCGGCCACGCCCGGAGAAAAGCGTACGGGCCCCGCTTCGCGCCACACCCCGGTCTCCTCGCGCGTGACCATGGGATTGGAGAACACCCACTGCAAAACGCTATTGGTATCGATCCGCGCACCCTCGCCGGGCACAAACGAAACCGCGACATAAGGCGTGGGTGCCATTGAGGGCCGGCGCATACACCAAACGCCCCAGCTATTGACCACCAGAAAACAACAAGCCAATATAAACCAACGATGCCTGAACAACTGCTTCATGATCCAATTCCCCGCATTTTCAAAGGGAGCCCCATGCTCCTTGGTTTAAAATTAGCGCAGAAATAAGGCAGAAATAAGGCAAAGATGTGATCAATTGTGAAAAGTGACCGTCACGTCTTCCCGGCCAGCGGCAAGGTGAAGAAGAAACAACTGCCCTCTTCCCAGGTGCTCTTTACGCCAATGACCCCGCCGTGATTTTCGACAATGGCCTTGGCAATGGCCAGGCCCAGGCCACGGCCATAGTCGCGCACCTGGCCGTGCGGCTCAGTGGTGAAAAAACGATCGAACACGCGCGCCAGGTTGGCCGGTCGGATGCCCGAACCTGTATCGCGCACTGAAACGCGCACCTGGTTTTTGTCCTGCGCCTCGACCCGGACTTCTACTTTGCCGGTTAGGGGCGTGTAGCGGTATGCATTCTCCAGCAGGTTGGCCATGACCTGCTCGATGCGTTCGGCGATCACCCGCACTGGGAATGTGCCTACGTCGATACACACGGCCAGGTCCGCATGTTCAGCAGAAAATGTAGGTGCCAGCCGATCCAGGATTTCGCGCATGCACACACCCAGGTCCTGGTCCCGCTTGAGTCCGCGTGTATCCTCCGCATCCAGCCGGGTCAGCAGCGCCAAATCATCCACCATAGCGATCAACCGCTCGTTCTCGAACCGGATATTATACAGGAACTTACCACACGCCTCGGGGTTATCGGCCGCGCCCTGTTCGAGCAGTTCCACGGCGCCCTTGATCGCGGTCAACGGCGTCTTCAACTCGTGCGCGGTGGCGGCCAGGAAATCGCGGTTATAGGCGTTCTTGTGTTCGATTTCAGCGGCCATGTCCGTGAATGCGCGACCTAGTGCGGCAATCTCGTCATAGCCGCCGATCTTGGTTTTAAGCGGAGCATCGCCGCGGGCAAACGCCTGAACCGCACGGGTTAGACGGCGCAGGCGAAGCGTCAAGGTTTCGGCCAGCAGCAGAGCCACGGCGCTGGCCACCACCAGCGACAAAGTCATGGCCATCTGGTGGCTGGCCATCATGCGTTTGATCGCGCGGATAATGGGATTGGTGTGACGCGAGACATAGGCCACGGCCACCAGCCGGTCTTCGATGTGGATCGGCAGCGCTATGAAATAGTAGAAGAATTTGCGCTCAGGCGTAAGGGCGCAGCGCGATCCATAACTGCCGGCCAGAGCCCGGCGCACCTCCACCAGTCCAGACATATCTTCACCCACGGAACTTGCGGCATGCGAATCGAACAACACCACGCCGCGGTCATCCAACAACCGTACACGGGTCTGAAACTCGTGACCGTAACGCATGAGCCGGCGGGTAAAAGCCGCGCGCCAGTCCGGGTCCACTTTAGCGCCGCGTTGGATGAAATAGGTATACTCTTCACCCGCGATGTATGCATAATCGATCATCTGTTCTTCCAGCGCGCGTCGGTTGAAACGGTCGAAAAAATCGATGGCGTATTTATTCAGGAAATAGATGGGCACAAACACGATCAACAGGCAGGTGGCCGCGATTTTCCAGCGAATGCTCATGACACACCTCCATGGTCCAGGTCAGGATGCAGGCGGTAACCCACCCCGTAAACGGTCTGGATAATGTTCAAGTCAGGGCGCACATCCTGGCATTTTCTGCGCAACCGCTTGATATAGGCGTCAATAATGCGCTCGGTAACCGGGTGCGCCTCATCGTAAATACGGTTGATCAGCGCCTCGCGCTCAAACACGCGCGCGGGATACTCGATAAAAGCCTGCATCAATCCGAACTCGCCATGGGTCAACATAATCTGCTCGTTGTCACAGGTCAACGTATGGGTTTCGCGGTTCAGCGTCAATGGACCGTGATGCAGGATGGCAGCCGGTTCGCGTCCAGGTCGCGCCCGGCGCAACACGGCTTTGACCCGGGCCACCAGTTCGCGAGGACTGAACGGCTTGGTCACGTAATCGTCGGCGCCCATTTCCAGGCCCAGCACCCGGTCCACTTCATCAGTACGACTGGTCAGCATGATGATCGGCACATCGGATCGACAACGGCGCAGGGCATGAAACAGGTCGAGCCCGGAAATGCCGGGCAAAACCAGATCAAGGATAACCAGGTCATGGCCGCGATCGCGAAACAGAGCCAGACCGCTGTCTCCGTCAAAGGCGATATCCATACGGAAACCGTTCTCCTGCAACGCATAAACCACAACGTCAGCAATATGTTCTTCATCATCGATCAACAGTACGTCAGGTCTGCTCATGATCAGCCAACCCATTCCAGCATAAAATGATAAAGCAAATCAAAGTCCGCACCGGAATGCGCGGAGATTCCAATATAAACGGGAACGGATGAAAAAACAAAGATTCTTGCAATGAACCTATTGACAAGCAGGCGGCAACTCATTACTTTCTTATTGAAATAAATACAAGAGGGCGATTAGCTCAGTTGGTTAGAGCGCTTGCTTGACATGCAAGAGGTCACAGATTCGAGTTCTGTATCGCCCACCACCTCTTCCAAGCGCACGGAACTCACAATCTGTTTCCTGGCGACAAAAGCGTCCCACCCCTCAACTTCCACCAGGACGTATTGGACCTGACCCAGAACACGAACGCGCCCACGAGGAAGCCGGCCTGGACTGGAACTCAACCTGCTCGAGCGCGACCTGGGGAAACTGCTGCTCGCCCTGGAAACCCATCAGCAAGAGCGACTCGACATCGACCTGAACCCTGCAACCAACGCCAATCCAGCCGCCGCGGCCATGTCGGCGACCGAGCGCCTGGAGGCGCTCGCTTTTCTCAAAGCACCGGACTTGATCAAACGCATCTGCGCCATGTTCGAACAATGCGGTCTGGTCGGCGAGGCCGACAACTTATTTAGGCGAGACCGATCTCAAACATGAGCGCATAATTCGGTTGGATTGTTTTTTGCGACTAAAAAGGCCGAACTATCCCAAAATTCATCCGACAGCTTTGGTCTATTGAAACGGTTTGAAGTAAAATTTTGCGCTCAAAATTTCATCCGAAATGGCTATATAAATAGATAGGGCAGTGTGTTTTATGTTTATTTTGTATTCAGTTTTTTCATTCAATCATAGCAAGTCTTTAATAGATAACAAACTGAGTCCTTGGGAACAAACCTCGCCACTTCGTCTAACAGCATTGACTAATCAATCTGATTGTCCGCGTTGGCAAAGGACATGACATGATTACCTAGATCTAGTTATAAATTTAGGGTCTTCCGGCAAATAAATGGGAGCAGCTAAGAAATAAAGGCGGGACATACCGGCACACCGCCGTATTCTGCGCCATGTTGACACTTCCAAGCCTGGTCGCTTCAGGATGTGCGATCCTGAACCTGAATAAAAAACTCTGATCATGAGCCGCAAAGCATTGCTAATAAACGAGTTGAAGCCAATGTTCTCGGCGACCATCCGTGCAATCGCCAGAAGAGGCTAAATTTATTACTTTTATTCTTGATTATCAGCAATGTCTAAGATAGTAATAAAATTATCAACACTGAGAGTACTGGGCAAAAGTCGTCTGTTTGCGACATGCCGGAAACTTCAGGGCTGCATGAGATCGTATGATCGATATAATGAAATTGCGTAAAGCGGAAGGATTAAATTGCATGAAATATATGACAAATACCAATCTAAACAACCCGGGGACAACCCCAACGGTAAAACGGAGAACAAAGATGAAAATGATGCCCACAATTTTGGTTGCCGGTTCTCTTGGGGTTCTGGGAATCGCTGCAAACGCCGCGGAAAGTCGTTGGGGCGATAGGTTTGTAACTGCTCCAAAAACTTCATTGCCTGGATTCGTTGAGAAAAATGCGGATTATTATTCCTTTTCGTATAGATTCGATTCTTTACCGCCAGACACTGCAATTCGAATTAGCGGAGAGTTCCCCAAGTGTCGGTACTCAAGTTTTTCGCTCTACAAAAACGGAAATATTTTGAAAGATGCTGATACATCAAAAGATGCGACATTGGTAGACGCAGATATCGAGCCAGATAATGGTAGTATTAATCCTTTTCGACCCCATACTGATCGTGATGCTGAAAATCGATCTTTTAGCTTCTTGATTACAATAAATTCGAAAAAGGCCTCTGAATGGACCTCCAATCTGATAACGCTTGTACCAGTTAATAAAAACGAAGCGTGTTCTTTAATTTACAGAATATATTTGGCGGACAACAGAGAGGAATATATGGATCCACCTAAAATCGAGTTTTTTGATTTGAACACCGGGGTAGCTTCTGACGGACCACGAGGTTTAATAAATTTTCCGAATGTCTTCAAAGGAAGATATGGAACTCCGAGTGATAGCCCACCTTTACCGGAGATCCCCAATCTTGAAAACCCCGCTCCTTATTCAGACATAAGAGGATTCAGTTCAGATGAAAATTCTGGTTTATTCTCTGATCAACGATATGTTTACCTGACTTTGAAAAAAACAAGAGGACAAGAAGTAGCACTTTTACAGTGGCGATTACCTAAGTTTACGGATGTAAGAAATCCTGAAACACCCAGCTTCAACGGAAATGAAGAGGTTCGCTATCACAGCGTGAGCACATATAAGAATAATACGTTTCTTATAGATAGTCTGGCTGATTATCAGCTAAAAGTCGATGAGAATAATATTGTTACACTAGTTTTAGCTTCTAGTGGTTTGAGAGACAAATACGAAGCGATGGGGGTCAATTTTATGGAGTGGAATGAACAAAATATTAGGGTTTTGTTTAGACAGAAAGGAATTGCACCTTCGTTCATGTGGAGCTACGATAAGGTGCCTGGATTCAGTTGGAAATACCGCCCCTGGTTGCAGTATGCCGATCTCTATATAGGAGATTATGCACCGACGGGTATATATTTAGATGAATCGGTGATTCTGCAACTTGGAATCGAATAACGACTTGAACGATCTGTTCGTAAGCTTGTAACGATTGTCTTGCGGATTCCCACGATGAATCGCGTGTCTTTTCAGGCACGCGATTTATTGATGATAGAAAATTGTTTTCCACCACTCCTTTATCTTCACCGATTTTCTGGTTTTCCTTGATCTTTGCGCTGAACTTCCAGCCAACCTTATACTTGCCCTTTCTGGCCTTGTCACCAAAGTGTGTAAATCCCAGGAAATCAAAGGTGCTCAGACGTTCTCCCTTCCACTCAGCATTCTGGCGGGCGAATCTCCCGAACACAATGATGTGGGTTTTGTCCTCCGCGAGTTCCATCCCGAATTTCGCCAGCCTTTCCCTCAAAGCCACAGGGTTTTTCTCGGCCTCATCCTTATACCGCACGCAGATGCCGAGGAGAGTGGGAAGGCGGGCAAAACGCCAACGCCCTCCTATGTGAAGGTTCAACTGGCCCACTTCAAACCGGCTAACGCCCGGTGTATGGTAAACAACTCCACATCAAGCCAGCCCTTTCCACCGGTTCAGGGACGGGCTGCTTCTACCAGGTAGAAGCAGGTTCTGGTCTGGCTGCCGTCCAGAGTGAAGGTGTTTTTGCTTTCGGATAGCGGTTTGGCGTCAGGAAGCTTACGGCCAAGGTGATCCAGCGCAAAGACTTTGCAGGGTTTCGAGTGCTTCAGTTCCACATTGACGCGGAGCGGTTCGAGCATGAAGTCGACCGCGCCGGGATCTTCCGGTTTGATCACTTCTTTCATGCTGATCTCGTCGAATACCGTGCCTTTCGCCATCATACGGCCCAGGGTCGTGATGAGCAGATGCTTTGCATCGGCGATCTTCTCGTTGGGGTCCAGCGCTGTTACGTAGATAATGCTGAATAGGTTGTCCGTGGTCAGGCGCAGGTTCGCGAATTCGCGTGTTTTTCCTCCTGTAAAACCGATCAGCCCCTGGGTGCCCGGTGTGTCCAATTCCAGCAATCCGCGCCGGCTAAAATCAAGGCGCGCCTGTCCCGATGCCGCGCGGATGATTTTGGCCTGCTCATCGACGAATTGTTCAAATTTACGGACCAGTGGCTGCTTGACCGGGCCGTCGACAAACTCGAGCATGACCGGACCCACGCAGAGCGCTTCCCGGGCTATGACCGAGGAGAATTCCTTGACATTGGACAGCGACTGCAGGCTGAAATACTCGGAAAAACCGAGTTTGTTATGGGCCATGCCCGGAATGCTGATGCTGCGTACAGCAACCGGGTCGACCTCCTTGAAGTCGCCGCGATAAACGGCGCGGCCCACAGTCCAGTACTGGGCCACGCTCTTGAAATCGTCGCACACGCCGTAGTTGTAGTTGTCGATCCGCGGCCCGTTGCTGGCAAAATGGGCGGACAGGTCCCAACCCTGCACACCCATGCCGATGAAACCGATGACCGGCACCGATTCCATGCCGCGGAACACGCCGCCACCGGCCCATTCCGACAGGCCGAACGGTCGGTCGGACACCTGCTGCATACCGGAGCTGAGCAACCCCGCACCCGGGTTGCGCAGCAGGTCCGTACCGCCGTAGTTGTGGCGGTCGATATAGCCAACTTCACGGTCAGAGCGCAGGTTGTAGAGATGGCTCAGGAACGTCTTGGTCTGCCAGCACGAGCCGCAGATGGCGCCACGATAACCGGTGGCGCGAATGGCCTTGACCACGCGCTTGTAGTATTTGTCCTGGCATTCGTAGAGGAACGCGAAGCTGTCCTGGATCCGGCGCGCGCCGTCGCCGCCAAAGAAATAGGGATCGGTCATGGCCGCCACCGTGCCGCCCACTTCTTTGGTCTTAACCTCCAGCACCAGGTCATCGATGCCATCGGCATCCAGTTCATTCAGGTTTTCCTCGACATCGACAACCTTGACCACCGGGTTCTCGTTGCCCAGCAGGCTCGGGCCATCACGTTTCCAGGCCTTGGCCAGGGCCGTGTGCGCGCCGTATTTCTTTATCAGCCACTTGCTGAACTCGCGGTTGAGGTAGTTTTTGTAGGTCGGGCAGGAATTGACCAGGTCGTCGTACCAGAAAAAGATGTCGTCCTCGTTCTGGATCTCGATGTAGGCCAGCGACGGGTCATCGGCGTAGCGTTTGCCAGTGACCGTGTTGGTGCGATTGAGCAGGTTCTGAAAAATCGCAATGTGCAGGTCTTGCAGGTCGGGCGCGAAATTGACCAACCCAATGGTGCTGGCATGGTACCAGCCGGGCCCATCGTCGGTGCGCATGATTTCGTCATAGGCCCAGACCCGATTTTCGTCGGCCTTGGTCAATTTAAGCGCGTAGAAGGGCGACCAGCCGGTATAGATGCCGCGCTCGGCCAACATGGCGTTGTAGGCGTCCCAGTGCCGGCCCATCTCCGGGTCGATCTTGCGCGTGTCGTGGTTGTTGTGGATGCCGGAATTGACCCAGCCATGGCCCACGAATTTGTGCATGCGCACCAAGTTGACGCCGTACTTGGCCCATTTATCGGCCCATTGCTCTGCGTCCTCAGCCTCGGGACAGACGTTGCGGCAGCATTGGTTGACGCCCCAGAACTTGATCGGCGTACCGTCTTCGCAGATAAAATCCTTGCCCTTGACTTGGATATAACCGTGGCTGCCGGCCCGTTCCTCGAGCCAGTCGCGCATGCCAGCCACGCTCGGACTCTTGAAATCCTGGATGCCTTCCATATCCAGCGCAAACCAGTCGGACTGGTCCAGGTAGCGGTTGGCCGGCTGAAAAACGATGGGTCGCGGGAATTCAAAGGTGTATTCTTGGACCAACGTTTCACCAGCCGGCACGTTGCGGCAGGCATAGAAGCGCGCCTGGCCGTTATCCGCATGCACCATGATGGGCGGGTTGCAGGTCAGCTCGATCTGCGTGCCTTCGACCGTGTTGAGGGTGACGCGGGCGATGTTCTCCTTGCCCCAGCGGCGCGGCAGCGGAATGCGCAGCGGATGCGTGCTGCCGTCAGCCAACTCGAGCACCGCGTCCTTGTCGCCAAAGAAAAGGCCCGGTTCGAACACCGGCCCTATGCCGATATATTGCTCAGCGGCGTCTCCGCTCGGCCCGCGATAATAGGTGTCGATGTTGTCCACGCGACAGGTGAAGCGCATCTTGACCGCGCGATCGCCGGCCTGGGTCAGTTCATACTTGAAGTTCATCAATTCGCCGGTATGGTTGGTGTGGGTCCAATGCTCGTAGAAACCGACGATCTGTTCGTAGGTGCGTGAATCGGCTGACACCACGGGTTGGTTGCCCAAGCGCGATTTCATCCAGCCTGGCCCGACCACTTGGGTTTGCAAATAAAACAGCGGCACGTCGTCGCGCACAATGCCGATGTTCAACAGGTCGCAGGCCGTGACGGTCCAGGTGGATTCGTCGCCGACGCCGACAGCAGCGACGGTAACCATAAGGTACGCGAGTATCAGGATCAACAGGGCTGGTTGTCGAGTAGACATAATATGATTCCTTTCGTTTAGGTTAGCTTTGTATTCCCCGTTAGCTCCACTCTTTCGATATGTGGAGTGTGTGCATTGATAAAAATTTCGTACCGTTACGTGGGCTGGATGGTCCAGCTTGCTGTTTACAGCTTTTCTTGGCGCACCCATGGGACTGCTCCTTCATTTCATTTTTCGATCAGGTAATACAGGGTGTCCGGTTGCAGCGTGATCAGGTCCGCGCTGCCGGCATCGCCTTTGGGACAGCCGTTGATATCCAGCGTGCGCACCTTGAGCGCAGCCGCGTCGGCGCGGGTGAAACGCACCCGACCGCCCATATCGGCCACCTGGATCGGGGCCTGGCCATTGTCCAGCAGCTTGCGTTTGAGATCGCCTTCGTAAGCCAGTTTATAGTTCTTCTCCTCGGACATGACCTGCAGCAGGATCTTGGCTGATTGGGCCAGCGGCTGCTCGTCCATAGCCACGGCCCAGACCACGCCGAAACGCATGGTCGCTTCCACGTCCAGATCCGGCAGCTCGATGCGGCCGGCCTTTTGCAGGTAGCCGGAAACACCCTGGGTCTGGGGCGCCTTGACTATGAACAACCCCTTCTTATAAGGCCAGTCGATCTGGCCCGAAGCGCTGATGAGCCGACCTTTTTCCGGGTCGTGGAGTTTGGCCAGGTTCGGTTTGACCACGTCATTGGGCTTTTCCGCATCGTAGACCACAGCCACCTTGCCTATGGCAAAACAAGGGGTCTCAAGGCCATGAACTGACGTATCCTTACCTTCGCCGGCGCGGTTGGCATCGTTGGCACTGGGATCGCTGAACCCGTTGCCGCTCAGATCGAGCATGTCGTCGATATTGACCGTGATCACCGATTGCGGTGCTGTTTCTCTAACCAGCGCTTTGCGGAAGACCAGGGCCTTGGCCGGGAACTGGGCAATGGACGAAGGAGTCAGGATGGGCCAGCTATGTTTGGTGTTGGAGCGCCAGGCCGGGGTGCTGCTGAGCGCGAACAGGACCATGGCGTCCAGGCCGGCCTGGCTGGCCAGCGCACTGACGATCAGCGGCATTTCCGTGCGGCAGGCGTTGCGCCCGGTCCAGGCGTACTCGGAGACCATGCCTGGTTTGCCGGCGATCGTGGCAGGCAGGAACGGCAGTTGCAGAACGTGACGGTCTTCGCCAGGACCCGTGGCCCAGGCGCTCAGCGCGCGCTCGGCGTAATAGTGCGTGCCGTCTTTCTCGTGCTTGCCCCAGGCGCCGTAGTAGCCGTGGTGGTCCATAAAATCACAGCCGGCATTGGTCCACTTCTCGATGGCGCCCAGGTAGTGCGTATTGGCCGTACGCCAATTGGAGGCGCACATCACGGCCTTGAAGCCGATTTCGTTACGCATGAACGCGTACATATCGTCGAAAAAGGCGCGCTGCACTTCGGCCAGGAATCGGGCCGTGTCCTGGTCGCGCAGGTTGCGACGTTGAACCATGTCCCAGAGATAGACAAACCCGAGCCGGCCGGCATCCGGTGCGTCGTGCTTGATCGGCGCATCCCAGGCAGCCAGCGCCTTTTCGAGCGAGCCGTATTTTTTTTCGGCCCAGCCGGCGAACATGCGCTCCAGGATCTGGCGTTGCTCAGCCGGGATCTTGTCCGGGTTGAAGGTCCAGAAAAAGAACGAGTCCTCGTTGAGCAGTTCCAGGCCCATGATGCAGGGGTCGTCGCAGAGCGGCAGGCCGGTATAGGGGTTGTTCCGTGACAGCAGGGCGCGCCACCAGTCGCGCATCATGCCCTGGAACGGCTTGCTGAAAAACTGGATCGCGAACGGCCGGTCTTCGCCCTTGTAGCCGGCGAAGCGACCGCTTACCGCAGGTTTGAACCAGACTGGAAAATAGATGGACAGGTGGGTGAAGATGCCTTCTTTTTTCAGGGCCGTGATGTAATAGAACAGGTCGTCCAGGTCTTTTTCAATGATCTCGCCCGCGTAGGGGCCGTCGCGATAAAAGAAGGGCGAATGGAAACGCACCATGTTGACGCCCTTGCGCGCCAGGAATTTAGCCTGGCGATCGATCATGGCGCGCGGCATGCGGGTCATGTCCTGGCTGGAGCCGACAGCCATGAAACGGATCGGTTCGCCGGCCTGGACAAACGACTCGCCTTTGACCCCGATAAAGCCGCGATCGCCGGCCTGGTTTTCGTTGAGGTGGCGCAGGTCGATGGGGCTCGGGTCGAACAGCGTATCGTACTGGTTGAAATTATGCCAGCCCTCGGGCGCGGGCGGCAGGGGCGCGCCCGGTTTGATCTCGCCCATGGGGTAAAACGGCTCGGGCGTGAGCAGAAAGCAGTCAAAATAGGCGGGTTTGACATTATCGGTCACCTCGATGCGCAGCGTGTGGCGCCCCTTGTCCAGCGTGACCTGGCCCATGTGCACCCAGTTGGCGCACCAGAAGCGGCGGATGTTTTCATCGTCCAGCAGCGCGATGTCGTTGCCGATCCGGCGCCAGGGCTGTTCGTCGAACCGCCAGCGGAACGGGCCGTGTTTCCAGAACTTGCGCACAAACAAGTCGTATGTGCCTGTTTCAGGGGCTTCGATCTCGTATTCAAGGAACGGGGTTTCGGTCCAGTTTTCATCCACGCCGATCCAGATATCTTGGGAAAGAATATAGGCGCCGGTCCCCTCCTCGCCTTTAGGCTCAGGGAAATTGGTACGCGACGGCTTCTCGCCCTCCCACCAGACATCGCCGCGTCCGATTGCGGCGCGGTGGACAGGTTCTGCCGAAATAGCCGCGGCAAGACCCAAGACAGTATACGTGATGAGTAAAAGTTTCATAGGGTTTCTCCTGTTTTGGTGGGGTTTCATGGATTAATCATGCTGTATTGATACTTATAACATTCACACGATTTTACGTGCTGGGGCAAGGCTATAAAATGGAGAAAGGCGCTATTGAAATGGAGAAAAACGTTATTAGAAGCGACCTTGCCAAGATAGATAGATAAGGTTTGGGCAACCCCCGTCATGTCGTTCATGCTACTTGAAATACGAGAAAAGCTCATCCGCATGGGTATTGCCGTGGAGTTTGGCTCAACCAAACCATGCAAATTCCAAGGCGTTGTTTACTCAAGGCAGGCGGTGCCGTCGCTTCCTCAGCTTCAGCCAGGCATCATGGAGCGTCTTTTGTTCAGGTCCTGTGAGGTCGACCTTGCTCAGCACGATCGCATCCTGCTGCCGCAGGAACGCCATGTCGCTTTTCGCACTTCTGAATCCTCGGTCCGTCTTTCTCAGATGGATAATCGTATCCTTTATCCGTGGCACTAGCAGCTTTTCGATCTCGGAGGGCACCAGTTCCAGAACGCCGCCGCCATAATGACGGCCCTCCAGTTCCGCGGTCAGGCAGGTGAGACTGTTCACGAAGCCGAATACAAAGGCCTTCGGGTCCATGCCGGTGGATCGAATTCTATATGCGGTGTCCGTCGTATATGCACCCACTTCATTCAGGACCAGCCGAGGAAAGTTGTGCGCTCTTTTCAACATGACTATCGGTGTAACATAGACCGATGGCACCTCATACCAGCATTTCCTTGTTCTGCATTTGAACCGTTCATGCAGCTTCTGCTCCAGCCCTGTTAAAAGGTATTGCTCGACATTTTGGGGCATGTTCGTAAGGTCGGCTTCACGAAACCAGAGGAAGTTTGACGGCAGTCCTTTGCGTTTATTCGTTTCGTGATCCGAATGGGTGTAGATGAGACCCTCTACATGGTCGCTGCGTCCAAACATCGGGTGAGACCATGCGCCGAGATCGAACGCAGCCACGGTTGCGTCCGGCACGAGAAAGAACTTGTTCGCTCCAGTTACAATGCCGACGTCGACCTCGGCTACATCCTTAAAACGTACTATGGCGGGATTGTCGCGACAGGCGGCCAGCAGCTCGCGTTCACCAGCGCTCAGAAAAAGCGGCATCCATTTGCCGGCCAATTCATGGCCGCTGGTGTATCGCGCTTTTTGAAATAATGTTTCAGGATCGGCGGTGAGCGTGTCGCGATCCACGTCGGAGCGTACGGCGATTCCGTGGCTGCTTGCCGATGGTTTCGACTTCTTTTGCGCCATGATCAGGACCGTTCCTTGAAGTGTGTCGGAAAACCAGAGTTCCCGCGGGTCAAGCAGAAGAATGCGAGAACACTGCTCAACCAGATAGGTACGCAGCGACTGGGCATATGGAATGTGAAAGATTTCGGAAGGGATGACCATTGCGAGTCGACCGCCAGACCTGAGCATCGTCAGGCTTGCCACAACAAACGGCACCCAGGCGTTGGTGTGTTTGGTAAAGCGAAGGCCCAACCTTGAGAATAGCGTTTCGGCACGTTGCTGCTGTTCCGCGGGAAGGTATTGATAGCGGATAAATGGAGGATTGCCCACAACAGCGTCGAATTGAACGCCGTGCTGTTCTTGCAGCAGGTACCAGCGCAGAAAATCGCCGGTCAGCATCGTGACCGGAAGTTTTGTCCGGCGTTGGGCCCTGGCTGCTTCATCGGCATCCATTTCGCAGGCGACAAGTGTATGCGCACCAAGCACGCGCTCGGAAGCTATCGCTTCAAGAAACGCCCCATCTCCGCAGCTCGGTTCCAGGATGGACTCAGGCTTGACGTTCTTGATCCAACGAACCAGAAACGATGCAATAGGTTGCTCCGTGTAGAAACCACCGCGAAGCTTTTGTCCAGACTCCATGGCCATGAAATTCATGCTCCATCGCCTCCAGTGAAGTATGGGTAGTGGAAGGATATGGCTCTATTCATAAAGCCGAATGTATCACATGCACGCCGGCCAAAGCAAGAACTCCCTTGTTGATCGATGAACCGATGCATAGAAAGCGACATCCATAAAAATACTCACTCGCAAAAAGCTGGCTCCGACCGATCACGGCGATCTGGAGGAAAAGTGCATGCTGCCGGCCAACAAACGGAGCGCGCGATTGCGTGATCAGCTTGCGGTGTGGACTTGTCCAGTTCGGACAACAGATCTGAACTGCATCTGAACTGCATGTGAACTGCGATGACATGCGCTCCAACCAGGCGTTGAACCGAAGCATCGTCTGGTAAACAGGCAGGTTGTGTCAAGCGCGGAATCGGGTCCATTATCGCGATACAAGCATTGCTGACTAATGACAGTCCTGTTCCTTAACAATCCTCTGGGATATTTTACAGTTCCTGGGCAGGCTCTTGCATGTAGCGCAGGAGTTCCATGCGCAGTTTTTTGCAATATGCGGCGAAATCCGAATCCGGGAACGGCGCTGCAGCTTTTTCCAGGTAGCGTTGCGCCAGGTCTTGCGCATGACGGCGGGTCTGGGCATTGTTCGTGGCGACGGCTTGCGCGGCGAAATAAGCGGCCAGTTGGACATAGGTTTCATAATTATCGGACAGAACAGCGCCTTGCAGAACGTCGGGAGAACAGGTGGATTCCAGGATGCGGAAGTAGTCCTGATTGCTGTGCAGCAGCCAAGGCAAGACGTGCGCAGCCGTTGGATCGGTCATGCAGCGTTGAAAATAAGCGATGGGGATTTGCCAGCCCGTGGTAGGGCGCAGATGAAAATCGACCAGCTCGCGTGAACGGAACCATGGAATGACCTTGTCGCGGAATTCGTCTGGCCAGAGTTCGGTCATCAGTGTGCTGTTCAGGAAATTGGTCAGGCTGTGCGCGGCCTGCATGAACCGGTCATACTCAGGCAACGGGTTGCCGTCAAGGCGGTGCTTGATGCGACGCGGAAAGTTGTCGCAGAGCGGCGGCGTATCTCCCACCCAAGTTTTCAGGACTGGGGCATCGGCCAGGAAGAGTGCGATCATGGATTCAGGCGTAGGCAGACCCACGCGTCGCAATTCTGTGGCCAAGTCAGGATCTTCCCATTGCCGCCGTATCTGGGTGGGATCGGCTTGCGGGATCGTGCCGTTGAAACCAACAAGCATCCAATCCTGACCGGCACCGGTCCAAAGCGAAGCGCGCGGAAAGGCTTGCAGAAAGGCCTGAATAATAGCTTTGGTTTCGGGAACATCCAGTTGATAGACCGGAAGCCAGTAGGTGAGAATGCCTTCAGGAGCCAGGCGTTTTGCGACAAGGTCGAAGAATTCTCGGGAATAGAGTTTATGGATGCCGCTATAGGTCGGAGGCGGTGGTTCGGCGGTAATGATGTCATAGGTTTGATCGGTGCATTGCAGGAAAAAGCGGCCATCTTCGATATGGACGCGCACGCGTTCATCATTCACCGGATTATCCGTTGCCTCGGGATAGGGCACGCTACTCATCTCCACGATGTCGCGAGAAATATCGACGATGTCGATCTGTTCGAGCGATTTGGTGTCGGTCAGCGCTTTGGCGGTGCAGCCGCAGCCGTAGCAGATTAGCAGTGCCTTGCGCGGTGTGCCAAGTACGGCCGTAGGCCAGTAGACATAGGCTTTCATGTAGCGCCGCGAGCGCATGTTGGTGCCGGACATGGGATGGTTGTTCGTAATCAAGCGATAGAAGAGCGGTTTGCCGAGGAAATACTTGCGTAAATATTGGATCGTGGCGCAGACGCCTTCCTTTACTATGACGCGCAGTTCGGGAGGTGAACTGTGTAGAAACCGTTTACAGGGGAAAGCTTGATACATATTGATCAGGCCGACTGGAAAGAAACAGGCCGCCGTTGCATAGCAAAGGGATCCGGCGATCACCTGGCGCAAGGGGAAGGCGCCGGAGCGACGCATGCAGGAGAGTGTCCAGCCTGTCAGGGCGTATAGACCAGCCAGCAACAAAAAAGAGGCTTCCAGGCCGAACTCCGGCAGAAGCAGCAGCAGGCCGAGCAGTCCGCCCAGGGCGGAACCCATGGTATTGCAGCAGGTCAGCCATCCACTCGACCGGGTATCGTCCGGTATATGGTGGTGAACAGCTTTTCCCATCAAGGTATAGATCAGTCCGGAGCAGCAGGCTACAGGGAAAATGAGTGGCAGCGCACATTGCATCAAGTAATAATAGATGTTGTCGACCAGCGGTTGCCGGTGCAGAAAGATGCTGAACAGGGCATAAAGTCCCAACACCAGCGTCGCGTTCAGCAGGAGGATCATGGGTACGTGAAGCCAGGCATCCGGCCGCCGGCGCAGCCACACGGCGCCCACCCAACCACCGACGGCGATCCCGGCCAGCACGATGCCCAGCATCATAGAGAAATTGGCGTCATGAGCGCTGAAAAACAGTAACAGAAAACGGAACCAGACCACCTCCAGCGCCATCAGGATAAAACCGCATAAAGCTGTTGCGAACAACAGCGGCCAGACCGCCTGCGGAATGAGCATAGGCAAAGGAGTGGAAGCATGGGTCGAAGTGACGGCGTGAGCCCGGTGCGGGGGCGCCCCAGTATCTGCGTGTTCCCAATGCCGCGAAGCGTAGAGAGCCAGCAGGGCGGCCAGGATATTGAAAATTGCGGCCACCAGGCTTGTTCCCCAAATGCCACAGGCTTCCAGCAATACGGTTTCACACACAGCCAATCCGACTACGGCACCCATGGTGTTCCAGCCATAGAGCGAACCCAGCACGCTGCCAAACTCGGCTTGGTGGAGCCGCCCCGCCTTGACCAGTAAAGGCAGGGTCGCGCCCATTGCCGTCGATGGCGCCAGCAACAGGACAAACGCAAGTATGGTTCGCAGTGCATTGAGCCAGAAAGAAGAGGAAACGATTTTGAATAGAGGGACAAAAAGATGCGTGGTCAGCGGGAAACCCACCACCAGCGCCACGCCGGTCAGCGCGACGCTCAATTCCAGGATCGCATACATGCGGATAGGTTTTTGCACCCCATAGCCAAATCGGGCGACCAACAGGTTGCCCAACCCCAGTCCAGCCATGAAACTGGCCGGCACCAGGGCACCGGCCGTGACGCTGCTGCCAAAAACAAATGCAGCCTGGTGAAACCATAAAAATTCGAAAATAAGGGCGGCTGCACCGGAAAGAAAAAAAACAAAATTCAAAAGTGCGAAATAGGTCATTCCTGCTTTTCCTAATAGATATTTCTTCATCAACTGCTCTATAATATATCTTATAAATGATGATAATGATCATAATTTCAAATCCAATGAGTGCAATATAAAAAAGCAAGAATTAATTAGGTGAACTTTCTGACGATGCACGATTTCTGGTTCCGGATATAGCAGTATGGTACGCAAGGCCCTGACGGTCGGTGCGCGACAAGGTGCGCGACAAGGTGTGCGACGAGGTGCGCGACGAGGTGCGCGACGAGGTGCCGATAAAGTGAAAAATGAATGCCATGCCTGAAAAACCAAAAGGAAACCAGACCATGAAAACCAGCATCAAAATCTTAACCGCCGCCCAGGCGACGGAAGTCATCAGACCCCAGATCGGCGAACCCGTTGGCCGAGTATGATTTGCCTGCCGGTCCGGTTTTCAACGGCATGAGTGCCACAGGCGGCAAAACTGCTCGTTTCCATGGTGAATGGCCAAGTGCAGTGCCTGAGCGTTCAATCGAAATAGCAATAGTTTTACAGACACCCCAAAGGAGACCGCAAATTATGACGGCCAAAAAGAGCAAGGAGCGGTAGCGCCTCTCAATTTGGATATTGGATTTGTTATTCCTTGTTGACTGTTGGTTATTGAAAATGGGAGAGAAGGTAGTGACCCGCGCGCCCGGCGGCACCTACTACCTCACCGGAACCACGGCGTGGAATCCCGAGGCCACCCAACCCGAATTCCACAACAACCGGGGGGGGGGGTGCGGGTCTGGTCCTCCCAAGACCTGCGCACCTGGCAAGACAAAGGGTTGGTCTGGGACTTGTGGGAAGACCACGGAACCCATCATGGTGACTGGCAGACCGAGTTGTATCCGGTGCCGGGATTGCCGTCGG
>CAZOLK010000080.1:0-18457 GCA_964580325.1 uncultured Verrucomicrobiota bacterium
TATTTCAGGCAGCACCCGTGAAAAGGAGGGAGCGTAGGACAAAAACAAGGGCAAGCGGATGCTTATTCTGTTTAAAAATTCAAAATATTAGTTTGCTTTGTCATTTGAGTTTTGGTATTTCTGCCTTCATGAAAAAACCAAGTTCCTATCAATAAACCAAGTTCCTATCAATAATCAATCAACGACGCCGAATCCATGGTGGCAGACATCACCACCAGCCGTATATCCGGCCGGGTGGAATCCTGAAGCCTTCGAGTAAGCGCCAGAGCCACATCGGAGTGCACGTGCCGCTCGTGAAACTCATCGATCACCACGCAGCCCACACTGCTGAGGAGGGAAAAGCGGATGCTTATTCTGTTTAAAAATTCAAAATATTAGTTTGCTTTGTCATTTGAGTTTTGGTATTTCTGCCTTCATGAAAAAACCAAGTTCCTATCAATTTCCACTTCGCTTTGCACCGCCGCGACCATCTGGGCCATAAATCCTGGTCCAGCCCCAATCAACACAGGGATTCGCAAAACCAGGCCGCCTGCATGACGCAGGGTCATGGCTTCCGCTTCCGCCTTGGTACGGCCATAAACATTGACCGGATTGGTCGGGTGATCCTCCTGGTATGGGGGATGTTCACCGTTAAAAACATAATCCGTGCTGATAAATAGTAACCTGGTGTTATCTGGCAGCGTTTGGGCCATCACAGCCACGGGTTCCACGTTCAAACGGGCAGCTTCCGCGGGATCCTGCTCGCAGAAATCCGGCTGGCGATAAGCAGCGCAATGAACGACAAGATCCGGCGCAACGCGTTCCAGCAGAGAGCGCAACGATTTCCGGTCGCGCAGGTCGACCGCGACCAGAGCTTGGCTCGTATGGTTAAAACCCGCTCCTGTCACTTCATAAACCTGGCCCAGCCGGCGCATGCACTCCGCACCGAGAAACCCGCTGGCGCCTGTAATCAAACATTTCATAGCATCCCTTCGTTTGCAATATCGCGCAGGTATGGTATGGTCCCTTAAAATCAGCAAACTTGTATAAAGATGTAAAATCCATTTGACAAGCCGTAAGCTGTAAAATATGGTGTTGACCTTTTACGCAAGATGGCATTGAAAGTGATGATGAAGAAACATAAAGGCATGAGCACATAGACCGCGGAGGGGGTGAATCGATTGGTCGTATCTGAAATTAAAGTCCGTAAAGGCGAAAATATCGACAAGGCCCTGCGCCGGTTGAAAAAGAAAATGGATCGCGAGGGTATCATGCGCGAAATCAGAGCGCATCGGCATTATGAAAAGCCCAGCGAGAAAAAGCGTCGCAAAAGCGCGCGCGCTCAGAGTCGCAACAGCCGCTCTTTCTAAAACAAACCTGCGGGAAAACTCCGCTGCCTGCGGAGTTTTCCTTTTATATAGCTCATTTATCAATGTAACCTCATGGATTTTGCCCTGACAACCCGCTGGAATGCCGCCCAGCATATTCACGGCGAGGACCTGGTGGACGAAATCCTGGAACTTGGTTTTAGCCAGATCGAATTGGGTTACGACCTGCGCCCGGATCACGTGCCGGGCGTGAAGAAAAAAATCGCGGACGGCTCAGTTCGCGTAACCAGCGTACACAATTACTGCCCCGTTCCCATGGGGGCGCCCAGCGGACACCCCGAGTTATTCACCCTGGCCCATCCGGATCGAAAAATCCGGGAAGCCGCTGTGTCGCAAACGGTGAAAACCATTCATTTTGCCCAGGAAACCGGCGCCGCCTGCGTGGTGGTGCATGCCGGCAACACCAACATGAAAAAGATATCACCGCGCCTGTTTGTGCTGCACGAGCAGGGCAAACGCTACAGCAATGAATACGAGCGTTTACTCATGCAGTTACAGACAAAGCGGCAAAAAAAAGTACGCCGCCAACTGGATCATCTCACTGCCGGCCTCGAGCGTCTGCTGCCTGTCCTGGAGTCTTCAAACATGATTCTGGCCCTGGAGAATTTACCCACCTGGGAAGCGATTCCCACGGAACTGGAACTGGAACAGTTGCTGCGCCGCTTCAATTCGCCGCATATCCGCTACTGGCACGACTTCGGTCACGGCCAGGTCAGGGAGAACATCGGTTTGATCAATCACCGGCGCTGGTTGGAGCGCCTGCAACCGTATCTGGCCGGCTTTCATCTTCATGACGTGAAAACACCGGCCGCAGACCACCTGATGCCGCCCATGGGCGATATTGTGTTCAACGATTTCAAGGAACTGGTGGTCAAAACCGACATTCGTGTGTTTGAGCCTGCCCCGGCAATCAGCGCAAAGGCCATCCGCGAAGGTCTTGATATCATAAGGCAAGTGGTAAGTGGCAAGTGGCCAGCAACCAGTGACTAGCGACCAGCAACTTGTGACTGGCGACTGGCAACCAGCGACAAGAAGGTGGAAGCATGTGAAGAAAAAGGGAATTCAAGGTTTACTGCTCGTGTTGCGACTGGCTGTAGCATTGCTCATCCTGTATTTTCTTTGGCGGAAAACCAGTGGGCAGTGGCATGTGCTGCAGACAGCATTGGCCGGCACATTGAGCCGTTGGCCCTGGTGGTTGGGCGGCTTGCTTTGCCTTTTTGCGGGATTGAGCATGGGCGCGCTGCGCTGGCATTTAATCCTCATGGCCCAGGGGTTTTCCATCCCTTTCCATCGTGTTTTCCGCATTTTCTTCATTGGCGTTTTTTTCAATGCCTTTATGCTGGGCGCCTGCGGCGGAGACCTGGTACGCGCGGTCTATGCCACCCTGGAAGTGCCGGGACGCCGCACCGAAGCCGCTGCCACTGCGTTGATTGACCGGATCGTGGGCCTGTTGACCATGATCCTGTTCTGCTGCATCATCATCCTGCTACGCTGGGCCGTTTTCTGGAATCGCCTGGATGCCAAGGGGCCGGCCCTGCTGATCCTGGGTTTTTTCGTGCTCTCGCTGGCCGGCGTGGCGTTCATATTCAGCCACAACCTGTTCGAGCGCTGGTCGTTCGTGCGCCGGATCGAAGAGAAAACCTTTATCGGCCCACGCTTGCGACGCGTTTACGACGCTTTCTACCTCTATCGCCGGCGCAAAAAGGTGCTTTTACTGGCCGGCCTGTTTTCAGTCATCAACATGATCATGCAAACCCTGGCCTGTGTATGCTTTGGCATAAGCCTTGGTTTAAAGCTCGAGGTGCTGGACTATTTCACTGTGGTACCGATTATCATTATCCTGTCCTCCATTCCCATTACACCGGGCGCGCTGGGCATCCGCGAGGGGTTGTTTGTGCATATGTTCCAGATCTTCAATGTTGAAGCCGCGCTTTCGCTGCCGTTATCGGTCATGCTGTTCATGGGCGGCGTTTTCTGGAGTGTTTTTGGCGGCGTACTGTTCATGCTGCACTCCGCATCCAGCGGTCATACAGTTCGCGAGGAAATCGCGCGCCTGAACGAAGAGCGTGATACACCAACGGATGCGTCAGTGTCACCCACAGGCATGAAGGATTCCCTGCCATGACCTGGCTGTCCGAAACCGACCAGGGCGTGATCCTGCAACTCAGGGTCATCCCCAATGCGAAGAAAAACATGATCCAGGGCATTCACGATGCGGCGCTCAAAATCCGCATCGCGGCGCCGCCCGTGGAAGGCAAAGCTAACAAAGCGTTGCGCAAGTTCCTGGCGCAGAGCTTTGGCTTGTCTGTTTCCCGCATCGAAATCCTGGCCGGAGACACGGGCCGCTGCAAAAAAGTCCTGCTGGCTGGCCTGACCAGCGAAGCCATTCACCAAGTTTTGTCTTGAAGCCAGCCAGACCTTAAGCTAGGCTTTTGATAAAAGAAAAACGTACTTTTTGGGACGTATGTTGACGGGCGCGATATAAAGAAGGCAGGCAATTTTGATCGATATACATTTTCTCCAATCGCATGCCCTGTTCGGGGGTGTCAACGATGAAGCGCTGGAGAAGATCCGGCCTTACTTGAAAGAGATGTTCTATCCCATGGGAACCCTGATCATCGAAGAAGGGATTTCCAATGGACGCCTGCACTTTATTCAGCGCGGCCAGGTCGAAATCGTCAAGAAAGCGCATTTCTCCGAAAACGGCGCTTATGAACGCATCGCTGTGTTGAATACAGGTGACACTTTCGGCGAAATGGAGCTGATCGATATCCAACCGCCCGTCGCTTCTGTGCGCGCCCTGGAAGATACCTTCGTGTTATCGCTTTCCAATCACGACCTGTACGAGGTGCGTAAATGGAGCTTGGAAACCTTCACCCTGATCATCATGAACATCGCGCGTGAAATCAGCCGCCGTTTGCGCAAAATGGACGCCCTGGTCGCCAGTACGCTCTATGCCGCGAACCAGGACCATTACCAGGGCTCCGGCCCTCATGTATGACCATCCATAATTGCACGCTACAGGAACAACCCCTGCCCATTGTAGAACGCGCCAGCCAGCGCCGCGGTCATGAAACAGGCCAGTGTTGCGGCGATCAGCGCGCGCAGGGCCACGCAGCTCAAATCACTCGTACGCTCCGGCGCCAGGGCTGCGATACCTCCCAGGAATATGGCGACACTTGGGAAATGGGCAAAACCGCACAAGGCATAGCTGGCGATCACTGCGCTGCGTGGATGGCTGAAAGCCTGTGTACTGAGCAACCCAGCCAGATCGACATAAGCCTGCAACTCGGTCAAAACCACGCGCTTGCCGAGTAGCAGGGCCACCTGCCAGGCATCGGCCGGCGGCACGCCCAGAACCAGGCTCAAAGGATAAAACACCACAGCCAGCACCTGTTCCAGAGTCAGCACAAAACGCGCCCCTGGAAGTGCGGCATACAAGGTTGCGGCTAACGTACGCGGCATATCTCCCAGCCATGGTTCAGCCAGGTTTTCCAGCGCCTGGTAACATCCTGAACAGACCAGGTATTCGACACAGCCCGTGCCGATGCCACAGAGAAATGCCAGACCCATGTTGACCAGCTTGACCAGGCTGACCAGTGCCAGCAACATAACCAGGATGCCCATCAGCAACTTACCGCCCATGGTGGCGCCATGAATGATGGCCACCATGAAGTTGGCGTGCCGTTCACAGTGCGGATCCACTTGCAACCCAAGAGTTTCAGGCTTTTCCCGTTCTGGCAGAATCAGCTTGGACATGATCAATGCGGCCGGAGCGGAGAGCAGCGAAGCTGAGATCAGGTGCGCCGCGATAGTAGGGAAATGGGTTTGCAGAATACCCGTATAGGCGCCCAGCACGGTCGAGGCAATGGTGGCCATGCCCGCGGTCAGAATCGTGCACAGCTCAGAACGGGTCATCCGGGCAAGGTAGGGCCGAACCGCCGTGGCAGACTCAATGCCGACAAAGATGTTGCTGGCCGTGCAGAGCGATTCGGCGCCACTGACATTCATACAGCGGGTGAACAGCCGCGAAAAGCCTTTGATCAGCAATGGCATAATCCGCCAGTGGTAGAGCAGTTCCATCAGGGCCGCGAAAAAGACAATGGTCATCAGCGCGTGGATGATGAGCACAAAGCCACCGGTTTTGGCCGGGTCAGCCATGGGACCGAAGCAAAATGTGACGCCTTCGCGCGCCGCATCGAGGACCTTGAGAAAGGCATCGTTGAGGAACTGGAAAAACCAGGCCCCGGCCGGCATGGCAAAGATCAGGATCCCGAAGATCCCCTGCAGCGCTACCCCGGCGACCACGGTCTTGACCGGAAATTTGCGACGGCTGCCGGCCAGCACCCAGGCCAGGGCCAACAGCACCGGAATACCCAACAAACTAAATAACTGCATTATAACCATCCATAATCCTGCTGCTCCTTAAATGAAAGCCTTTATTTATAAAGGTGCGCGACAGCGCGGTCAACAGCGGAATGCATGTCGTGGATATGGAAGTAAAGGATTGATTGAATTTCAGGCATACATTCTATAATGAATAGCAGGAAATCGACAACCGACCGATGCTAGCGCCAGCCAGGACGGCTTGCGAGACAACAGCACTCACGAACACACAACGTTAATCAAAAACAAACAATTTTGAGCTTGAGTACATGCGATATTCTTATATTCTTGAAAACAACAAGAGTAAAAGGCGCGAGGGCTTATCTTTAACTGCCATATATGGAGGAAGTTATGTATAATAAGCGAGATTTTTTTGCGATTTTGTGTGTATCTTTATTGACATCATTATCCATTGCAGACTTATCGCAACCAGTCGGGTATTATCGCCTTGTGATCGAAGCGCAGCAGAGCCGTATGGTTGCCCTGCCCTTTGAGAATCAGGACAGCAGTCTCGACGCCATGTTACAGGATCAACTGACTGGTGCAAGCGATCCACTTCTTGCTGATCGTATCGCCAAATGGGATACTGGCACGGCTGCTTACATCACTGCTTTGAAAGCGGACGGAACCGGGGATCCTCAATTAGATGGCCATTGGTTTGTCGATTTTGTTGGGTATACCCCATCCGCCCTCACCATGGCGCCAGGCTCAGGTATTACCATTGAAAACAGGCAAAGCTTCAACCAGGTGGTTTACCTGGGAGGTCTTGTTCCCCAACAGGATCAATGGCAGATCTCACTGCAACCAGGCGTACATACGCTGGGATTTCCTTTCACCGCGGCCATACCGCTTGAAAACAGCGTGCTCGAACAAGAACAACTCAATGGAGACATACTGACCCACCCGGCTGATCCCAATCCCGTCGACATGCTTTTGAATGGTCAAGGATACTGGTATGAGCGTAATGTCGGTTCCGTGCTGACATGGACCCCGCAGCGACCATACCAGGCTTTGACGCTCCCCGACCCACTCGTCATTCGCATCGCCGCCATACAGGCTCGCGACACCGGCGTTGAGTTGACCATCGAGTGCACCGGTGCGGATGGTGAAACCCTCGATATTTACTATCAGGATATACCCCAACAAGGGGCTGTAGACCTGCTCCAGGGATGGTCGCTGGCGAAAACAGCGTTGCCGACCATGGGCCAGACCCAGATCAATTGGACCGACCTGGGCGATGAGAACAGACTGCCACCCGCACAAACCCGTATGCGCGTGTATATCGTCGGCCGTCAGGATGTCGACGCAGATCAAAACGGATTGCCTGATATCCGTGAAATGCTGCTGACGCCTGAAAAATTGCTGGAAAGCAGCGGCACCCCCATACTGTTGCAAAGGGATTTTGCCACAGGTACACTGGATGGCTGGAACGTGGTGAATGGTCAATGGAAAATCACCGAGGGCGAATTAGAGCAGGAGTGGAACGCCTACCGCGCCCTCATTTACTGGGACCAAACCGATGCCTTTGCCTGGGAAGACTACGTTTTCGAAGCCGATATGCGTTCCACCGACGACGATGCCATTGGAGTGGCTTTCTATTTCCAGGATCCGGACAATTATTACTGCTTTTACATCAGCAAAGAAGACAACCTGTGCTGGCTGGAACTGGTCCATGACGGCGTGATCCATAAACTGGCCAGTGCTCCTGCCAGTTATGAAGTTGACCAGGTCTATCGCCTGAGCGTCAACACCCTGTTCAACTCGTTTGAAGTCAGTCTGGATGGCGTCTCCATGTTTTCCGCGCCGATCTCAGATTCGACAATTCGTTCCGGTACAATCGGTTTCTTCAACACCAGTTGCAGCGATGCTTTTTACAACCATGTAATGGTGCGATTAAGTGAGAAACCCAATGATACCCAACCACCCAGCACGCCGAACAACGTCAAGGCATCTGCCTGTTCATCCACCCTGGTCGCTCTCTGCTGGGAAGAATCCGTGGATAACCTCGGCGGCATCGAAGCCTACGAGGTCTTTCGTGATAACCAATCACTGGGAACCACACGGCAGACGTACTGGATCGACCAGAACGCGACTCCTGATACATTGCACATGTACCATGTTCGCGCCATCGATATGCTGACCAACCATTCCGCCTTAAGCTTGCCGGCTGAAGTGACGACGCCGAATGGCCAGCAATTGCTGGCAGAGTGTTTTCACGAGGCCATCCCTGCCGAATGGGTCGCGATCAATGGAACCTGGCGCGTAGCAGGTGGTTTGCTCGAACAGGGCGCCAACACCTCGCACGCCTTGCTCTATTACCACCACCCCATGGCATTGACCTGGAACAACACCCTGCATTCGGTCCTGGCCAAGTCCACCGATGACGATGGATTGGGGCTGGCGTTTTATGTTCGAGACGACGCCAACTATTACCGCTTCTCCATCTCCCGCCAACTGAACTACTACCGTCTTGAGCGTATTGCCAATGGCGTCAGAACCACGATTGCCGAAACCGAAGGCAGCTATGAAGTTGGTCGCTGGTACCTGATTCAAGCGCAAGTGATCCAAGGGCAAATCACCATCCTGATCAATGGCGAAAAGGTGATGGATGGGATACAGGACTATGAATTGCCCCAGGGCTCCATGGGACTCTACACGCACCAATGTGACGATGCCTATTACGCACTGGCAGCGGTCACGGCGCCGGACCTTCCGCCCGACACGGTAGCGCCCTCTGTACCGCTTCAACTGGAAAGCGCCCTCGTCAGTTTCTCCCAGATTTACCTGCAATGGGAACGGGCAACCGACAATGTTGCTGTCGCCGGTTATGAAATCTCGCGCAATGGCGTACCCGTGGCCAGCGTGACCCAACCACAGTACACCGACAATTATTTGCAGCCCGAAACAACTTATTCCTACACTGTCAAGGCCAGGGATCTGGCCGGCAATCTTTCTGAAGCATCCACTCCGGTACAGATGACCACCACGCAGGCCGGAGAGATCTTGATGAACGAGGATTTTGACGACGGCGTCATGGAGCCCTGGCAGGTTTCCAGAGGCAATTGGTCCATCATGGATGGAGAAGCGGTACAATCAGGCAACGAATATAAAAGTTTTCTTTATTACGCCCCGCCGGAAGCCATGAGTTGGTCCAACTACACTGTTTCCTGCAATCTGCGGTCCGTAGACAAAGATGTACTGGGCGTCGCTTTCTGTTTCCAGGATCGCGATAACCTGTATCGTTTCGTGATGGATCGTGATAACAACTCTCGACGCATCGAAAAGATGATCCACAACAGTGAGATGCCCAACAAGCTCTTCTGCGTCGCAGAAGTGGAGGGCGGCTATGAAATAGGGCGCAACTATTTGCTGCAGATCAGCATCCACGATGGCCTGATCACGGTGCGCCTGGACGGCGAGGATGTGTTCAAGCGCATTGTTGAAGATCATACCTGGTCCAACGGAACCGTATCGCTGTATGCCAATATCTGTGACGGCGCCTTTTTCGATAACGTATGCGTCTACAAGGATGGCGGCATGATCGATTCAGATGGCGACGGTATTCCGGATGCCTGGGAAGTTCAACAGGGTCTTGATCCCTACATGGCATCCGATCAGGACGACCTCGACGGAGACGGCCTGGTCAACATCGACGAGTATCGCAACGGAACCGATATCAACCTTGCGGATACCGATGGCGACGGCATGAACGACGCCTGGGAAGTGGAACATGGCCTGAATCCACTCGACCATCGCGATCAGGGAGGTGATCAGGATCTCGACGAACTGACCAATCTCGAAGAATACACCTATGGTTCCGATCCCATGAGCGAAGACCAGGACAATGACGGCATACCTGATTTGCTCGAATGCCTGGGTACCATGACCTCGCCCAGTGAAAGCAACCAGGTGGACTTCATCGACGTTCTCTCCATGACAGGCGCGCACGTGTTTGAAACCGTTGGCCAATGGACCATTCAGAATGAAGAGATCATAGGCCAACACATCCGCGGGCACGTCTCATGGCAGGTCCAGGTGGATACCCCTGACGTCTACCGTCTGGTGATTGCCGGTCATGAAACCATACCGCGGATCGATGCTGAATTCACGGCGCCGCTTCGAGTGACCATCGATGATGCATATATTATCCGTCGTGCCATGAAGCTGTATCGCCAGGAACCTGGTTCCACGTTTTGCTTCACACCATGGCTCTCCCAGGGCACGCACACCATCACCGTAGAATGGGACAACTATCAACTGTACAGCAAGCTGGCTTTGTCCAGTATTACACTGCAGGAATTGGCCGGCAATGATGCGAACCAGGATGGCGTCAAGGATTGGGTGGAGAACTGGCTTGCCAACCGCAACACCTTGAGCGCGCCCGAAGCCAGCCTGGTCTCACCTGTCTTCATCGAGGGTTTTGCTTCCTATCCGGACCTGGTTCAATTCAACCAGGCCTGGAGTGCACAAAAGGGTCTTAAAGACCGCTGGTATGCCGATATCCCACTGCAACCGGGGCAGCCTACCCTGGTGGAAGCCCGTTTTGAAAACCAGGGCATCGTAAGAACAGTGCAGATCGACTGGCAACCGCTTGATGTCATGACCGCCGACAGCCTGACCATCCGCAAAGGCGACACCCTGCTCCTGACCGCTGACGGAGAAGGCGCCCCCAGTGATCCTGTGCATATTGGCATTACCGGCGGCGTAACCCTTGACACCACGACAGATGCCCCTGTTCCCCACACCTTCACTCAGGCAGGCGTTTACACCGTCTCCGCCTATGTCAACGACCAGTCGCGATCAATCCAGGTGAACGTATTGGACGCCTCTCTGGACAGCCCCGTGTTCTGGGCAGGTACATTCCGTGATGTCGACTTCTCAACGTTGCCTGCTGAAACCGTGCTCCAGTTGGACAACCGCATATGGATGGCGCCGGAATGGCAGCAACCCGAAGAGCAGGGCTGCTTGAGCTTCATGCTCGGTGCGCCTGAACATCGCGGCGCCGTGGTTCGCCTTGACGAAGAAGGCCCGGTCCTCTGCCGAACAGACCTGCGTGGCATGAACCTGTTCTCTTCCGCCCAGGTCTACCTGCGAGCGATCGAAAGGTATGAAGACGGAACAGAATTGGTCGAAATGGGATTGGTCGCCTCGCCGCTACCCGACGACGTGGCCATCGAGATGCGTATCTACATCGGTGGCCTGGTATTCGAAGATGGTACAGTGATTAAAAACCTTTTACCTGCCGACTTCGATGAAACCGGATTCACCTCCGTACGCTTCCTGTATTCGCCAGAGACACAGTTTTGCCACAAGCTGAGCTTGTTCCAGAACGCCACTTTGATCGGGATACGCTGATGAACCGAAACATCATTTACCTTTTTGCAGCATTGGTGCTCAGCATGTCTTTGACGAGCCTGTGGTGGTTGTCGCAAGCGCCGCGCAGGACGCAAAACAGCGTTCCCGTGATCGATCGCGAGCAACATATACCGGCAGTCGCCACACAAGATCCTCAAAGCCACGAGCCGTCGGAACCTGTGGCGCCAATGCAAATGACCAGGGCCGCAAAAGAGAGCCCTTTTAACCATCCAGCACCAACACCGCCCGTGGAGCCATTGCCGGCAGAGGACGCGCCGCCCAGCATGCGCGGCGTGGTGGATACCAGGGGTAATCTGGCGTCGCGTCTGGATGTTCTGGATGCATTTACATCCAGGCTTGCGGAAGAGGAATACCGCGCCCTGGCCACGATGCTGTTGGATGGATACGGCAACCATGAGCTGGACCAGGTCCAGAAATTAGTGCTGCATAATGACATCTTGACCCGCCTGCTGAAGGAAAGCGGCAGGGATACATGTTATCGCGACCTGGTTGCCGCAATTTTCAACAACAAGCTGCGCGATGTTTTCGAGCGCGATTATGCCTTGCAGCACCTGGGGCGTTGGTATGAGCAGATCGAATATGATGAGGAGACGGAGCAGGTGCTTTTTGAAGCTGCGCGGGAATACAACAGCTCCATTGCCGGCACGGCCCTGCTGGCTTTACACAGGCATCGTGAAACCTATCCTGAGGCGGACAGGCAACCCCTGGCAAAAGCCGCGTTGGCTATAGCTGAATCGTCGAGCCGCAGAACTTCACAAAACACTGCCCTGCGTGTGTGCGCTTTGCTGGGCCTGGATCAAATCATACCCAAAGCCGTGGAATTGGCCCTGGATGCCCAGGCGCCCATTCCCCTGCGCGCCACGGCCATATCCGTGATTGGCGACCTGGGCGGCCTGGAAGAGGAATCCGTGCTGACCGCATTGCGGGAACAGAACGAACGCCGCCTCAAAGCGGCCGTGAAAACAGCCCTGAAAAAATTCACCCAACGTCTGAAACAAGCTATTTGAAGATATTACAAAAGGAACATGCAAAGGAGATGAATATGTGGATGAGCAAAATCAAACCTGTAGGTCTGTTGATGCTTTGCCTGGTCTGTAATGTCCAGGCTGCCTGCGATGGCAGCAATCCGTGCTATGATCCATGTAAGCGAGATGCTGAATGTTGGCAATGGAATTGTCATGATTGCAAATACGTTTGCGTTGATGTGATACCACCGAATATAGACCTTCCCGATTTAATCAAAGTGGACGAATGTGAATCCGATGTGCCGCCTGCACCACCCCTGGATGAGGTTACGGTAACGGATAATTGCGCGGTAAAGGATGTAACCTTTCTAGAGGATGTTCTCTATGACGATGAGCGATGCGAGAAAACCATTGTTCGCATTTGGACTGCCGTGGATGAATGTGGTAATACAGCTACGCGCTCGCAGGTTTATGTGATTACCCAACCTGTCGGGGGGGATAGCCTGCCGGAAAATGTGGATACAGAGGTCAATTGTGCATCGCAAGTAGAAACTCCAGACATCATACCCTTTGTCGAGAACTGTGCGGGTGAACAGTTCAACGTCAGCTATGAAGAAAGGCGCGAAAAGTGCCCGCCGAAAATTGTCCGTCAATGGAAGGTGGAAGCCGACAGTTGCGGCAACCCATTTACCATTACCCAGATTTACCGCATCAGGAATCCTATTTACTTCAACATGATTCCTGAACCAAGAACCATAGAATGTCCTTCTCACCTGCCCGAACCGCTTGAAATAACCGCCACCCAGTGCGGTGAACCCGTCGAGGTTACGCTCGAGCAAACCAGCAACAATAAATGCCCGCAGGTCATTACGCGCAAATGGACCGCAGTGGGCGTTTGCGGACTGGTCAAGAGATCGATCTCGCAGCGCTTCACTATCGCGAACGGAATGATCATCGAGAATGCTCCGGCTGCTTATGACCTGACTTTTGATTGCATAAAAGACGTGGACCAAGCATTGCTTGAAACCCCGTCGATGCCTGTTCTCAAAGACTGTCTCGGCAGGGAGATTGAAGGCGGTATTACTTATGACTCGTCGGATGACACCGGGGCGCACTGTGAAAGAACGATCACCCGCACATGGGTCTACGAAGATCTATGCGAGAACCAGGTCACTACGGCGCAGCGCATTTATATAAAGCCGGATGAAGAGCCTCCTGTGTTGAGCCTGCCGGATGATAAGTCCATATGTGTTGATTACGACCCTGATACGGGCATGTACAAAGTTCCTGATCTGCGCGATCACATAGGCATATATGAAAATTGTTGTCACGAAATTAACACATTGCAATCCCTTTCGCCTGGGGATGAGATCGATGAACCCAGAACACTCAAATTCTGGGCCTACGATTGTTGCGGCAATCAAACCAACGCCAGCATCGAGATCAAACACCACTGCGAGTGTTTACCAGAGAAGTCCACACCGGGAGCAATGTCAGCGGATGCCTCCAGCGTTTTTGCTTCTTTCGCTTTGGGCAAAAATCTCAAAGGCGGTTCTGCAGGTCAACTATTCATTCATTGCGACATCCCTCATCCAGCCCTTGCCACTCCACGCTTTTTGAAGTTTGCCAGCAATGCCTGGCTTAACGTTGATGTTGTTTATGATGAGAAACGCACGCTGAACCAGGTGAAAGCACCGCAAGTCCTGGCTGACATCCAGGTGATCGATGAGTTTGCGTATGAAATACTGTTTTATCTCTCTTCCCAGGTTGGTGCCAAAAACAGCGAAGGCATCTATCAATTGACAGGTCAACCGTATGTACGTTACACGATTGCCAATCCGGAGCGTGATCCATGGTTCTGCGGCAAATTAACCATCACAGAACAACGTGATCAACAAGAAAAGATCGTGAAGTTCAGTTACGATAAAAACGAAAATGCCTGGTCTTTGAACAAGGGCGAAGGTCTTAGCGTAAAGACCGTTACCCGTGCCTGGGATGAAATCACCCAGACCAGAACCGAAACCGTGGTTATCAGTAATGCAACCACGGGAGTGGCCTATAAAGAGCGGGCTGTCTATAAAAAATTTGCAGATGATTTGACTCGTAAAATCACTCAGATCGTCGATCCGGAGCAGGCCGCTTTGACCAATACCTGGACTTATTATACCGATCCTGAGGAACCACACCGCTATGGCAAAATAAAGAGCGAGAAGCACCCGGATGGTTCCTGGCAACGTTACGATTACAACACGGAGGGCCGGCAGTCGAAAACCGTGAGTCCCTGGCTGAATGCCTCCATAGGGGACGATGAAAGCCTATGCCGGGTCAAGACCTACGACTATACTCCAGTGGATCCGCTGGATGCCGGCGATTCGACCGACAGCACCTGGAAAGACGGCAAGCCTCGCACCATTGTTGAAACCATCCGGGGCATCGAGGCCAGCAGGACTTATAACGCCTACTATGTTGACGCTGCTAGCGGTGGCCGTGTGCATATCGCCAAGCGATGCGCGACACAAGGCGCCGCTTATGACGACGCCTCCAACATGACCACGGTCACGCGCAGATATCCCGTGGAACACCCTGCCGCACGAGGGCCGATCAAGAGCATTGTCCGGACCGGCGGTCTGATGACCGGTTATGTCTATGAATTCGGTACCTATACGCCCAACGGACAACAACCCGGCGTCTTCACACCCGGCCCGGGCCAGGATTTCCGCGTCATCACCACACAGGGATTGGAAAATCAACCCGATGGCGTGGCCAACAAAACGACCCGCACCATAGAAGTGATGCAATTGGGCCAGGCTGTGTTGAAAGAGCAACAGGTGTATAATGGCGCCGATTACGAAACCATTGACTGGACCGTGACGATCTACGATGAACTGGGTCGCCCCGGCGATGTCTACCGGAATAACGGCTCACAGAAGACCATGCTCTGGGACGATTGCTGCGGGATGATTGCTGAAATCAACGAACAGGGAAATTCCTCCGATTTTCTGCGCGATGACCTGGGCCGGGTAAAACACCGGATAGACCGCGGCGTACACGATATCGTGACCGACTTCCGTTACGATGCCGCGGGACACACCCTGGCCATGGTGCGCAGAGCCGATGATCTGCGCCTGACCACCTCCAACACCTTCGATACAGCCGGTCGCCAGGTCCAAAGCGTGAACCAGGCCGACTTGATCACGGCCAGTGTTTACGAGCAGGGCGGCCGTAAAACCAGCGTCATCCTGCCGGGAGGAGCCACCCAAAGCAGTGAGCGCTACCTGGATGGCCAGACGATGTGCAAAACTGGTACGGCTGTAGTCAGCGCCACGTATGTGTATCGCATCAACGATGATGGCACCCTATGCACCGAAGTCTACGCTGGACCGCTGGGCACCAATTCGCCACGCTGGCAACGCACCACCACCGATATGCTGGGACGTACCATCATGACCGAAAGCTCCGGATTTGGCGGCACCATCGAAACCAATGTTTTCCTATATCAGCTTCACAAGTTGGTCCGCACGCAAAAAACCGGCATGCCGGATACACTTTACCTGTACAATCTCCTGGGCGACCAATATCGCTCCGGTCTGGACATCGACGGTAATGGCCAACTCGACCTGGTATCCATGGACCAGATCAGCGAGAGCGAGACATGCTATGTTTATGAAAACAACGCCTGGTGGCATGTCTCAAAATCCATCTCCTATCCTTTTGACGACAATGCCGCGGCAGTGACCAACCATGTGCACAAAAAGCGCCTGACCGGATTTACCGGCAATATCACGGAGGAAACCATCAGCATCGACATCCATGGCAATGCAACGGTCTCCCGCACCGAAATCGACCGCGCCAAACAGGAAATGCGCTCGATCGTCGATTACCCGGATTCGGATATCGACGCTGTAACCTTGACCCGGACCGGGTTGGTGGTCAGCGCCACCACCAGGACTGGCGTCGAATACACCTATGATTATGACGCCCTTCGCCGCCGTATCGCCACCATCGATCCGCGCATCGGCCCATCCGTGACGCACTTCAACGACAAGGGCCAGGTAGATTGGATCCAGAATCCGGCCAGCAACCGTACCCAGTTTGTTTATGATGCCCAGACAGGAAGGCGCTGGCGCACCATTGATCCATCCAACCAGACCGTGGACGTGTACTATGATCTGCGCGGTCAGGTCACCAACAAGACTGGTACAGCCACCTATCCCATAGCCTATGTCTTCGACGAATACGGCCAGATGGTGGAAATGCGTACCCAGCGCAACAATGCATGGGACAACACCTACTGGCAATACGATCTGGCCACTGGTCTGCTGACCAACAAGCTGGACGATGAGCTTAAAGGGGTGTCGTATACCTATAAAGCTGGCCGCCTCACTTCCCGTACATGGGCCCGTGGAGAATCCACGTTCTACTACCACAATCCGGCAGGCGTCTTGACCAACATCGATTACAGCGCGGCCAATACACCGGACATCACCTATGTTGTAAATCGACAGGGAAAGCCTGTCAGCATTACGGACGGTTTCAGCGCTCGTACCTTTGGCTATGACGATACATTGCTGTTGACCAACGAAGTGCTGGATGGGCTGTATGCGAAAACAATAACCCACCACCACGACCAGTTCGGTCGCAATACAGGATTCAGTGTCGGCAATGCATACAACATCCATTACGCGTATACGGATCAGGGCCGGTTCAACAATGTAACCTGGTCCAGTGCGCACCAGGGCTCATTGACGTTTGCATACAGCTATGTCCCTGACTCGGACCTGGTCCAGACCATGAACAATAACCAGGGCCTGACCTGGACCTTTAAGTACGAAGCGGATCGTAACAACAAGACCAATGTCATCAACACTTTCAATGCCACGGTGATCTCACGCTACGATTATTGCTACGACGCCCGGAACCATCGCTCCGTCGCACAAAACCGTGGCCTGGCCTTTGTTCAGGAAGCGTATAACCGCTATACGTACAATCCACACAGCGAGATAAGCAGCGACCGGCGCTACCTTGGCGCTGACATCCACAATACAGAAAATCCTGTACAAAATGAATTCTATGAGTATATTTACGATAATACAGGCAATCGCGTGACGTTTATTGAGGCGTTGCATAAAGAAACCAGGTATGGAGTAAACAACCTGAACCAGTACACAGCCATCACCAATGACAGCGGCATACTTAACTTCCAGTTCGATGCAGACGGCAACATGACCAACGACGGGGTACGGGCCTATACCTGGAACGGTGAAAACCGGCTGATCGAGATCGCGCCGCTGAACGAGACCAATGGGGCCGTAAAGCTCACGTTTGGCTATGATTACATGGGCCGCAGAATCTGGAAGCAAGCCCTGGCACACAACGGTTCTTACTTTGCGACCAACTATGTCAGCACCTTCCTCTATGACGGTTGGAACATGGTTGCCGAGTACAGGGACAACGAGTCAGGTGAAGATCAAACGTTCAGCTACATCCATGGGCTGGACCTGTCTCAAAGCTTGCAAGGCGCGGGTGGCATCGGTGGCATCCTGGCCACGGTACATGAACAGGACAGCGATACCAACATGTATTACTTCGCATACGATGCCAACGGAAATGTGGGGCAGTTGATAGATGAATCCGGCGTCATTGCCGCGCACTACGAGTACAGTCCGTTCGGCAAGACTGTAGCGAAGTCTGGAGCCGTGGCGGATGCAAACCCGTTCAGATTCAGCTCCAAGTACAAGGATGAATCGGGGCTTGCATATTACGGCTTCCGCTACTATTCGGCTGAGTGGGGACGGTGGATAAATCGTGATCCCATAGAGGAGAATGGCGGGATTCATTTGTACGCTTTTGTCATGAATCAGCCGATTATGGAAATAGATTACAACGGCCATGTTGCCTGTAGCCATCGTGGCGGATGTCACCCATCAGGTGATCCTCCATTGGCATCACAAGACTATGATGCGCCCCATATAGATTATCCTCGAAGAATTCCACCCGATATTGACCCAAACGATGTAATTCCGCGAGGTGTGTCCAAATGCGTACTAACAGGCTTCCTGGATAATTGTAAAGAACCGATTAAAATTACGATAAATAATGGGACATGCACTAAACCTTGCTCACTGCTACATGAACTGACACACTATTCAGATTATTACAATTGCTGGGCAAGTGCAAAGAAGTATTACTGCAGGCTTAAGAACTGGGATGTAAATGGAATATATGCGACTCGATACATGATTATTCGTGATGAATTTTACGACTGGTATGTAGATACGCTGAAATGGGCCGAATGCAGGGGGTGGACAGCAAGTTTATTGTGCGCCAGAGCAATGCAATCGTTTGCCAGCCAACCCCGATTCG
>CAZOLK010000080.1:18557-19944 GCA_964580325.1 uncultured Verrucomicrobiota bacterium
TTATGTCTGGATGGATGAGTTTACGAACAAAAACGCGATATTGCGTCCTTAGGGCGTGCACAAAAAAAACTTCACCATTCAGGGGTGCAACATGAAAAAGTTAGAGAATGGGAAGCTTTCTGTTCGAACAATCTTTATATCTGGCCCGAAATCCCAATAACTCATGCACAATCATAGAAGTATTATGCGTAACAGAAAAAAATGTCATCATGTACATTCGAGTATAGCCATGACTTTATTCAGACCTCATTTTGAGAGGGTATAAACCCCAATAACAATCCCAATCTAGTTACGGACAGAAATGGATTAATCTTGACTAACATGATTCTACGCCCTGAGATCCCATGATCAGTTGGGGTTTTAAAGGACAGGAATGCCGCCACGCTCACACGAAGGCTGGCCAGGGTAGATCAGGACCAGGTCTTCTGTGTGTATCGCAAGTTAATAATTGGCGATATGTAATGCAAGGGTGCTCTGCCATGCGTCACTGGCCACAACGTAAGGCAATCAACAGAATTGAACTGCAAAAACCCGCCTACACTTAACGGTTCAGTCAATTCGCAGCGGAAAAGAGTCGTCTTCCATCACCCAGGCTATATTTTTGAACAAACAAATAATAAATAGGCCACGGAGGATTGCGATGAAAAAACGATCAACAAGTACGCTTCACGATCATCATGTCCGTTTCCGCATGGCGGTGCTGTTCTTATGCGCTCTTTTCGCCCTGGTTGCAACTTCATCTGTATCGGAGCGGGCACACTTTAAAGTGACCACATCCGTGCTGCGCCCAGCCGCTGAGGTGCCGCCGCTGGGCATCAATTTCATGGGCCCGCATACAGGGGCAAATCGTATCATGGTTAACAACTACATTCGTAATCCTGGCAATGAACCCATCACCTGGCAGGTTTATTATTATGTCGAAAACGGCGGGCCGGGCTGGTTCAATGACAACAACGTATCGTGCTGGCAAAGCTACGGTTCCGGCGCATTGAGCGGCGCCAGAGCCAGGGTCTATCGAATTGTGGACAAGGATGGCGATGCGCTGCCGGTCGATGCGAACGGCGACCCGATCCTGGCCACGGCGGACCGGATGGCATTACTGAGCACCACCCGCGTCATTCCACAGGGTGTGGAAGGATATCCCGAAGGGGGTTTTGTGGTTCGTGCCGCCTATGCACGAAATCCTTTTCGTGATATGCGGCCCTGCAATACGCGCGTATGTGACAACCAGCAAGTAGTGAATGGTAAGACCTATTACTATACCATGAAAGCGGTCGACGAAGCTGGCAACTGGTCGCAAGCCTGCCATGCTCCGCCGGTCACGCCACGTAACTTCGGTTTTCTGCATCGATGTGGGAAGGCGATCAAGGACGCCCTGCTGAATGGT
>CAZOLK010000081.1:0-19848 GCA_964580325.1 uncultured Verrucomicrobiota bacterium
AACGCCGCTGGATGGGATAGTTGGCCCTCAAAATGGCATGTTATTTTTCTGTGGGCTGTTTCGGAACTCGCAGATACACCCCTCTAAATATGCAATGACCAGAAATCCATTGACAACCACGGCTATTCAGTGTCCAATAGCGAAATAAACAGTTATCAGTGACCAATGACCAAGTGAACAATGACCAATGACCAACAACGCTTTTCCGGGCTAACGCTGCTGAAACAGGGCGCGTCGCGTTATCCTGCTTCGCCGGACGAGGCGAAGCTGGAAATCTTCACCAACCTGTATGCACAACGCGATTACGAGATCGTGTTTGAAACCGCGGAATTTACCGCGCTCTGCCCCGTGACCGGGCAACCCGATTTCGGCGTGATCCATATCAGCTATGTCCCGCATAAAACCTGTATCGAGAGCAAGTCGCTCAAACTCTACCTGTTCTCGTTCCGCAACTACAACACGTTCTACGAAGAGGCGGTCAACCGGATCTGCGACGACCTGGTCGCGGCCTGCCAACCGCGGCGTATGACCGTGACCGGCACATTCACCGCCCGTGGCGGCATCACCTCCACGGTCCGCGTCCACCATCCCGCGTCAACGCTGTATTCCCCGGAGCAATCGCCATGAAAAAGTTTCCGCTGTTTTGCCTGCTGTTGCTGCTCCCCGCTCTAACCATTTGCTTGAAAGCTTTTGATTCGCCAGCACCCGATGCGCTCCGCCAAGCGACAGCGCCTGCTGTTGCGGAACAGCACATGCTCTGGAAAGCGACTTCCGCACAGGGCGCGGTCTGTTACCTGCTGGGTTCCATCCACATGGCGCCCTCGAATCTGTACCCGCTGCCAGACGTGATGGAAAAGGCCTATGCCCAAGCCGACACTGTCTATTTTGAACTCGACCTCGACGCGCAGCACGATCCCGTGGTCCAGACAGCCATGAAGGAGGCCGGGTTCCTCCCGGTCGGCGATCATATCAAACACCACGTATCCGAAGCAACCTACCTGGAGTTGGACGCCTATCTCCAGGAAAACCCGCTGCTGCGGCTGATCGTGCCCAAAAGCAGGCCCTGGCTCGCGACCGTCACCATCACGGAATACGCCATGCTCCGCCAGAATTTCCACCCGCTCTGGGGCATTGACTTCTACTTCCATAAAAAAGCCAAGGCCGACGCCAAAGCCATTCGCTGGTTCGAAACGCCCAAACAGCAACTCGATATATTCGCCAGCCTGACCGACGCGGAGCAGGAGCTGTTTCTGCGGCAAACCCTCGCGGAGATGGATAAAATCAAGTGGTACACGGACCAATTGGTGACCTGCTGGCAGAACGGCGACGAACAGGCTTTGGTTGAACTGCTCCACGACGAATTCGAAGCGCAACCCAAATTTTATAAGCTGCTCTTGCTGGATCGCAACAAGAACTGGATCGTAACCCTGGAAAAACTGCTCAAGACCGATGCCAAAGCCTTAATCGTAGTGGGCGCCGCGCACTTGGTCGGACCGGACAGCGTAATCAACATGCTGCGCCAGAAAGGCTACACGGTCGAGCAGGAATAAAGACGGGTAGTGCCACTGGAAGCATCTCCGATCCGGTGCCGGATCGGCGGTTTGTACGGGATCAATGCCCTTGGTGCCACGCCCTCGTTGCGCACAACCCGCGGTTCGATATAGTGCTACACAGCTTCTTCTCTGGCTGGAAACTACCCCATCTCAATAAAACTCAGGGCCACTTCCGAGGAGCGGCTTTACCCATGGTACTGGAATCCAAACCAGTATGTTGCCCTCGCCGATGGTGTGGTCTGTTTTCCTTGCTTATGGCTTTTGCAGCGTGGACCGGCAGGATGCCAGCGGTCCTACGTGCCTTCTGGCTCATTGCAGCTTGGGCTTTAGGGCGCGACGCCCAAGCTGGTTGGCGTCCGCGGAGCTGTCAACCCGCAACCCGGGACTGGAGGAAGGGCGGGTTGCCTTCGCAAAGCAGGCAACTGTTCCAGAAACCAAACGAGTAGCAGAATAAATGTGAGCAGAGAGAGAAGGCGCTTTTATGATGTACTTTTGTTCTGTTTTTGATTCTATTTTATCTTGGGGTTCTGCAAATGACGAATGACTAAAGTTTCATGGCATAGAGCGTGCCGTCGTTGGTTTGCAGGAAGCCTTGGTCCCCTTGTATCTGGACACCGCTGCAGGATGGGGCCGGCATGTTCAGTGCGGCCATACGTTGGCCGTTGCGGGCATTCAGCTTGAGCAGGGCACCGTTGGCGCCGCTATCCAGCACCAGGATCGCATCGCCGTGGAAAGCCGCGCTGTCGCAACCCTCGATATCTACGCTCCAGCGCATACCTCCGGTTTCCGGGGCATAAGCCGCCAGTTGCTCGCCGCGCACCAGCAACAGGTCGCGCCGCACCTGCACCTGGTATGGTTCGTGGATGCGCTCATCCCACAGCAACTGGCCGTCTGCGGCGCGAAAACAAGCCAGGGCGCCGCGCCCGACGCCCAGCCGGGCTGCCAGGTAGAGCCGGCTGTGCTCCACGGCCAGCTTGGGCTGGGACATACGCGTCAGGTTTTGCTGATGCGGCAACGACCAGCGCAACAGGCCGGTCTGGATATCCAGGGCATGCAGATGACTCTTGTCGGCCAGGATCAAGTGCCCTTCACCGTTGTCCACCGGATCCGAGATTGCGCCCCCGACTCCAGGCAAACGGGTATGCCAGCAAAACCGATCTGCAAAAGGATCGAAACAGGTCAACTCGCCGCCGATGCGCCAGACCAGCAAGCCGGCCACTTCCTGGAGTTTGACGTGATGAATCTGGGGTTGTGCGATGGGTTGGCGCAAAACTTCGCGCGACCGACCGTTGACATGCTGGATGGTCGATAAATGGAACGCATTGTCCCGCACACAGCCGACATAGACCCTGCGGTTGGCCACGGCCAGGCTGCGTACGCCGTCAAGTTTCGTATTCCAGAGCGTGCTGCCCGTGCGCGCGTCCAGGGCTATCACCATGGTTTGGCCTTTTGCGGCGCGCAAGGCAAATACGCGGTCGTCCAGACAGACGGGTTTTTCGTATTTATTGCTGAGCAAATGGCCGTGAACCTGCCATTGGATCGACCAATCCGCGGTGGTGCGGCCTCCATGAAAGAGCGGCGGACAGAGCAGGGCAATGAACAGAGCTGCGGCCACGCTCCAGGTGTATGGTGCGAATCGCTTGATGCGAATCACACGTGCTTTCCGTTTCTGGCGGCCTATTTCCACCCGGACTTTGCTTAATTCAGGCTGGAGCAGTGTACTGTCCGTCCGTTCCGGGGTCTCGTCTAAAGCGGCCAGAGCCGCGCGAAAATCAAAGACCAGCCGGCTGCACAGCGGGCAGACGCGAACATGGCGTTCCAGTTCGGCGGCACGCTCCTCATCGAGTAGTTCCGCTAGGTAAGTATCTAAAATTTTGTCAACTTCACGACATTTCATCCTTTTCACCATTCTTTCAGTTCTCTAAAAATGGTTTTCATTTAAAGTACGTTCGTCATCGCTGGAGCGCGACAAATTTTCTCGTATTTTTTTCACGGCGCGCTGGGCCTGCTTCTTGATCTTTTCCAATGAACACCCTTGCTCATGGGCCAATTCCTGGTAGGTCATGCCGTGGATGTAGTGCCGCACCAGCAAATCGCGCATATCCCGATCCACATGGCACAGCAGGTTTTTGAGATCGGGGCGGGGGCGCTGCTCTTCCGGTTCCATGGCTAGTTCCGTAAGGCGCGCCAGCTTATTCTGGTAGCGTTGCTGGCGGCGCATGTAGTCGATGCAGGCATTACGCAGAATGGTATAGAACCAAGCGGAAAAAGAAGCATCCGCATCATAGCGTTCGCGGTGGCGCACCACTCGTATGAAAGCCTCCTGCACAATATCGTCCACCGCGCTCTGGTCGAAAATGCGTCGCCGCGTAAAAGCCAGCGCCGAATGGCGATAACGATCCGTGAGTTCACGAAACGCCTGCTCGTCCAGGTTTCGGGCAAACCGCTTCATCAAATACTCGTCTGTTTTCTGTTCCAACTTCTTCACATGTCTGGTCTTTGGTTCTAACGCCAAACAGGAATATTCTCTCATTCCAGGGGCGCTGGTCCAGTTTTTTATTGCTTTGTGCGTCCGCCTCTGTCCCTTTTTGCATAGTTGGATCGTATTGGTTGACATAATGTATCTGTTATCGTCGGGCATCGGGTCTGGCGTTCTGGTCAATGAAAGGAATAGATATGCGCAATAGAATGTGGATGAATATCGGTATAATCGCGGCGTTGTGCGGGCTGGCTTTGTTCGTGTCCTGCTTCCGACCGGCGGCTACGGACAAGGGCAAGGCCTTGATCTGCCATGTAGGAGGAACCATGCGACCCGTACTGGAGAAGCTGGCTGAAGATTATGAGGCTCAGACCGGCCGGAAGATCGAGATCAATGCCGCTGGCTCAGGCGAATTGCTGGCTCATATCGAGATGCAGAAGTTCGGGGACGTCTATGTCTGCCACGATCCGTTCCTGGACATTCTGATGCAGAAGAAACTGGGTGTCGATGGCTGGACCATTGCCGAGTTGACGCCGGTCATTATCGTGCAAAAGGGCAATCCGAAGAACGTCCACGGCCTGAAGGACTTGTCTCGTGACGATGTCAGCGTAATTCTGACCGATTACAAACTCTCCACCCTGGGCCGCATGCTGCCCACCATTTTTGGCAAAGCAGGTATCGATTTCGCAGAATTGAACGAGAAGAAAAAAATCATCACCAACAAGAGCGGTTCTTATGCGGCCAACTACGTTCAGATGAAAAACGCTGACGTCGGCATGGTGTGGCGCGCAGTCCAGGCTTTGCGTGAGGACGACCTGGACGCGGTCGAAATTACCGAGCACCTGCCGATTCCGTTCGTTGACACGGTCACCAGCGCCACGGATAAAAAATACCGTTTGACGCCCGTGCGTGTCACGGTCGCCAGCCTGACCTGTGCCGGCGACAAGGACGCAGCCGCAGACTTCGCCCAATGGCTGACCTCGACTGACGTGGCTCGGATTCTTGCGGAATACGGCTTTACCATAGATCCCAAGATCATTAAGAAAGAATATGAAGCCGGCAAAAAGATCGCTGATACGCCGGTTGGTGTGGTGGATTAGGGGAAGACGAAAAAACACCGATAATGCCGATGCACACCGAAATATATAGGCGTCCACCTCATGGTCCGGCGTCTGTACCGGGTTACAGTATATCCGGCGTATGGGCGATCTGGGCATTTTGGCGAACCGGCATGTACTGTGACTTCATGCCTTTCGCCTTTTACTCTAATAATATATACCACGCAAACGGCGGGCCAAGCGGCGGTCTACGATGTCATAGGCAATGCTGGGCTTGCCCAGGACTTGATCGATGACCGTCATGCCGGAGTCCGCGGCGTGCCGGTTGCTCGCTTCGTTGAGTGACATGACGTTTTCCGTACCGCTGACATTGTCCATCAACAGGATCTGGCCGTTTTCGGTCAATCCGACAGTGTATTGGTCGTTGCCAGCCAGCAGCGCCGCGCTTCTGCCTGAGGGCGCACGCACGGTGGCGTTTTCGGTGGTGGGGGTGAATTGCAGCGTTTCCGTGGGCGTTTTCAAAGTGTATTCGCCCTCATTGTACCGTACGGCGTAGCCGCCATAGGCAAAGGTATTATCAAATCCAGTCTTTTTTCTGGCCTGTAGCTCTTCCAGTTCCGCGACCGCGGCCCAGGCGCGCAGTTCTTTAATTTGCGCAAGCTCTTTTGCATCGATCTTACCAAACAGCGAATCCATGGGCGTTTCAGGAACTTCGCTTTGTATTCGGGCTACGTGCCTGGTCAAGGCCGGGTCCACCGGGCCTGCGTCGGCTGCCAGGGCCGTGCGTACGTCTTGGCCTATGTCAACCTGGTCCATGCAGACCCAAACCGGCAGGCCTTCCACCTGAATCAAGGCACGTGCGCCGACCAGGTCGGATTGCAAAAACTTGACCTGATCTTCCATTTCGTTCATGGAGAGCCAGTAGCTTTTATGGTTGACCTTGTCTACCAGCCCAACAAACACATCGCCGTCCGGCGTATCGGCCAGGGCGGTCAGGATGTAATCGCCAGTCTTCTCGTCAATGGGCAGCACTGGTACCAGTTTGTCGCTTTTCGCTTTGGGCGTGGCCGGCATTATGAACGGTTTGGTTTTAAAGATCAGCTCGTACGAACCGATATCGGCGTGAACCGCTTGCCAGAGCGCAACGATCACGATGCCGATCCATAAACTATGTATGGTCTTTTTCATATTCATTGCTGTTTTCATACTATTGCGTTAATTTACCTGTATATTCCGATAAATCAAGGATTTATTGGTGCTGGCGTCATCGATCACAATCACGTTGGTCGGCGAGTTGATGATGTTGGTGACCGCGAACCAACTGTTGCTGTAAAGAATGTTGGTGGATGCTTCGATTCTGTAATGCGCGTTGGTCAACACCATCCAGTGAAATCGGCGGCTGCCGGGCGTATTCTCGGCGGACAAGGCATAGGATCCGACGATTTGGATCGCGGTCTGGGTCTGGTTGGTGCCACCGTCTTGGTCGCGCACCTTGACCACCACCGTATGTGGGCCCAGATTGGACCATACATAAATATAAATGTCCTGACTCAACCAGGCCGTAGTATAATCGCCCAAGTCGTATTGCCAGTTCAAGGTGTCTAGGCTGCCTGGGTCATGGGTCAGCGGTTCGATCAACACATAGGATCTGACCGTAATTTCGTCGGTCGGCGTCAGCACCAGATTCGTAATCGTGGGCGCCACATTGCCGATGACGACCGAGGTCATGCCGCTAGATGAGCCCAATCCGTTGGTGACTTGGAGCCAGGCGTTGAACAGGCCATTGTCCGCATAGACATTTGTGGCAAACGCGCTGCCCGACCATGGGGTCCAGTCGTGGGTTGCGGAATATTTCCAGCGGTATTGCGCTGCATTGACGCTGCCCGAACCATCGAAAACGATCAGTGCGCCCTCGTTGCCGGCATAGGGTCCGCCAGGTACGGCCTGGGGCGGGTCAGGCACGGGCACAACCACGACTTGCGCCATGCTGGTGGCCACGGGACTGAATTGCACATCGGGCGGCGAGGTTATCTGGGCACGGGCCATGACATAAATGGTGTTGGTGGATACTGCGTCATAGGCCTGTTCGGCTGATGGCGTCGAAGACCATGGTCCGAAATCGCCGCCTTCCACCATTTTGAAGCTGTAGAATACCTGGCGCGGGTGGTTGGCCTGGGCTTCGACCATGCAGGTCTGGCCGACAAACGAGGTGTACACGGATTGGACGAACGCGACTTCCGGAGGTTTGCTGGTGATGGTCACGATCTGGGTGTCAAAGTCCGCGGAATCGTTGTTGGCGACAACGAGCGTACAGGTATAGACGCCTATGTCGACATAGGCGTAAGTGGCTAGTGGGTTGGTTGTCCAGGGCCCGGGCTGTCCAATGCCGAAATCCCAGCGGTAGCGCAGGTGGGTGTATTGGCTGCCGGCCCGGCGTGTGCTGGCCGACGCATTGAACACGATGGTTTCATCGAGCCGACCGCCGTAAGGGCCGCCGGCATTGGCGTTGAAACCGCTGGGCACAGGAGTGAACTCGTCAGCACCGATATCCACGCCACTGCTGTAAATTCGCGTCTGGCCGTCAACATCTTTTGCGCCCACATTATAGGAGCGTGCGGCGCCCTGGCCGTAGGCGAACGATGCGGCCGAGGCGAGGTGGAAATCGTAGCGTTTGTAGCCGTCGCGGGTAAAGCTGAACAGCCCCGGTTCGGTGCTGAAATTATTGGCGCCCGGCGGCAGAGGTATGGAGCAGCAGTTGGTGAAGCAATTGTCTTGGTCAAAGGCGTAGTTATAACGTGCATTGTAATAGATGATGGAATTCTCGATGCCGCCACCATTACCGTAGTAGCCGTCGCTCGAGCCAAAGATGTCGATCAGCGAATTTTCCATGATGGTGCAGTTGCGGACCGCACCCTGGTAGTTGTAGATGCCGCCGCCTTTGCCGTACGCTAGGTTGAGGTAGATGGCGCAGCTATGGACAATGCCGGCGGATTGGATGTAGACGCCGCCGCCATCCCAGTATTGGGACGTATTTTCAAAGATCAGGCATGACTGGAGTTTACCGCCGGAATTGATCATGGCGCCACCGCCGTAACCTTCGTATGAAAAATTGTTATGGATAAAGCAGTCGCGTGTTTCGCCGCCGTTGTAGATCTGCACGCCCGCACCTTCGTAGCGGGTGGTGTTGGCACGGATCTGGCAGTTGGAGATCAGGCCGCCGCCGGTAAGATAGACACCTCCACCGCCATCGGCGTTAATGACCTGCAGCACCTGAGTGCAGGAATTGTTGCTGTAAATGATGGAATCGAGCACCAGCCCGTTTTCGAAGTAAATGCCGCCGCCGTTACGTGCAGCGGAGTTGTGGTGGATGATGCTGTTGCACACGCGACCATTGTTTCCGTAAATGCCGCCACCGTGAGCATTGGTGGTGGTGTGGTTGTAGCGTATGATGCAATTGGTGACCAGACCGCCATTATGCATGTATACACCAGCGCCATGGCCGGCATAGCCTCGCTGGACAACCAGGTTGGCCAAGGTAACGCCATTGGTAATGTTAAAACAGCGCATCGCATTGCCACCGTCGACGATGGCGGCGTGCTGGGTTTCGTAACCTTTGATGGTGACGGAGTTGTCCAGATCCAGCGTACTGGTCAGGAAATAGGTGCCGTCCGCCAACATGACCGTGCCAGAGGGATTGACGGCAGCCAATGCGTCCAGGATGTTGGTCGCGGCATATTGGGGTTCCCAGTAGGGCGGAAAAGGATAAGGGCTGTTGGTATCGACATAGACGATGGACGATTGCCCCAGACTGGAGGATTGCAGAACGGCAAAAAGCATGACCGCGACAAAACCACGTATTTTATGGGAAGTGATGATATTCATGTAAAAATTTCAGCTAAAGGAACATGTAAATTCCTGCATATAAGCATCTGCGTGGGCAGGTGGTCAATGAAACGGTCTTGCAGGTCGAATTCTCTTTCCTTGGTCATTGGATATTCCGTGTTGGCTGTTGGAATATTCAGTTGACTTAGTGCCTCTCCATAGTTTGGGGCAGGCGATGTCCCGCTCCTCAGTATCTGCGTGGGCAGGTGGTCAATGAAACGGTCTTGCAGGTCAAGAAAAAAACCGACATCATGAGATGCCGGTTTTTTTCATGCTTTCATAATAGCTTAATCGCCGTTATCGGTGGAGACGGTGCCGGAGCCCATAATGGACCACTTGCCCTTGTTGCGCCACTGAGGGCTAGAGTCGATCACGGTTCCGTTGTCATCGAAGAAAATGACCTTCTTCTGCAGGAACGTCTCGTTGGCCAGTCCGCTTTCGCCGGTGCGCGCCATAACCACGTCGGAACGACCATCGTTGTTGACGTCGACAACAGCCTGAACGGTCCATTCGTTGATCGGCGCATTGGTGCCGTTGAAGACGTTGGTCAGCGCGGAGAAAGGACCGTAGCCCGTGATGCCGTAACCGGATACGTCATTGGTGGTCCACCACTGGGTGCCATTGTCAGTGAAGAAGGTGAGCCACAAGGCACCGTTCTCGTTGTTACGCAGCAGGAGCTGTTCGGATTCCGAGCCGTTGTTCCAAGTGGAGAACACGGTCTCGTTGGTCACGAACTGTCCGCAGGCCTGCAACTGCCACCTGGTCCTGTTGCGCCAGATGGTGCTGGCGGTATTGACTACGCCGGTTTCGCTGCCTTCGAAGAAGAGTGTGCATTTGTATTTGAAGTCGCCAACGTCGTTTTCGACAATAACCTCGTCCTGACCGTCGCCGTTTACATCGCCGATGGCACTGACCGTCCAATTGACCACCGAGTTCAAATCAGCATAGTCCGTGGCGCTGAGGGAATAGGAGTTGGTGGCTGCTGGAACTTTGGCCAGCAGCGGCGCGTTGTCCGAGAATGGACCATAGGGCCAGACAGAATAACCGGTGCTTCCGATGTTGCCGGTGATATTGTTGGTCTCATAGACCTGGAAACCATCGTTATTGAGGAACGTCAACCAGAAATAACCGTTTTCATTGTTGCGTAGTAGAAGTTGGGCGGCATTGGTCGAACAATTGGCCGCGGCAAGCACGGTATTGTTGGTTACGAAACGGCCAGCGCCCTCAATGACCCATCTCTCGCGGTTGCGCCAGGAAGCGCTTGCGCTGCTGACGGTGCCGTTATCAGCGAAGAAGAGCGTTGCTTTATAGAGAAAGCCGTCCACAACTCGGGTGATGACGGCTTCGGCCTTATCATCGCCGCCGGCCACGTCGCCGATGACGTCCACACTCCACTGTGCCGGTGTGCCGACAGCGTCGGAAGTGGTCAGATGCTGGTTGGTTAAGGTGGGCATGATATCGGTCACGGTGGAGAACGGACCATAAGGCGGGGTCGTGGGCCCGTTGGTACCCGTATATCCACTGACGTCGTTAGTGCTATAATGCTGGCCGCCGGTGGATTCGTCAAAGAAGGTGAGCCAGATCGCGCCATTAACGCTGTTGCGCAGCAAAATCTGGTCCGTGGCCATGTTGACATTGGTGCTGGGCACAAACGCATCATAACCCACGGGACTGTTATCGTCCCGCGGTGCTGTACGGGAGGATCCATCTGTGACGATCTGACCGATCGCCTCTAAAGTGACCATGCTGCAAACAAGCAGTATGGTGCATATATTTACTGTTCTCTTCATCTATCTATCTCCTCTTGGTTAACATGCTGTGAGGATTCTCCCCGCAGTACTTTTTAAAATCGATTGCCATATTCGATCTCACCCACTTCACTTAAAGGCGCGTCATAGATTATAATTCCTAAAAAAACCATCATTAAAATTATCGACCCGCGTACACCTTAACTTAAAAACAATTCGGCACGAAACGGATGCTGCTTAAAAAAAGCCGAGAAACGTTTCTGATCGGTAAAAAATGCCGTCATCCATCTCCAAATAATCCTTTTCGTTCTTTTTTTTTGCATCATTTTTCCGCTTTCACTAAACCGATATGTTTACAGCAAATTGAATGCCACGCTGCCGTGTCACTTCCGTTTTTTCATCAAGCACCAGGAAAGGCTGGCCAAGAGCAGGCTCATCAGCGTTATTCCAATCCCGCCCAGCGCAGGCGTGGCCACGTTGGCTTCCAAGCTTGAATCCCAGTAGTTGCCGCAATCGCCGAAATTGGCGGAGTTGCCGACAGCTACGGTTTTGATGAATAGGCGAGAGCCATTGTTGCTGGCGGTCAATTGGTAGGAAGCTAAACTGGGCACCTGGATGCCGTAATAGCCGTTTGCGTCGGTCGTGGCGGTGTAGGTGGTGCCACCGCTGATTGCCGTAGCGGTGACAATGGCGCCGTCGATGATGTCGCCGCCGATATAAACCCGGCCGGAGATCAGTTCGCCTGTACCGTTGGTGAAAATGTTGTACATGACCGAATCGACCACGGTATAGGTCCGGTCGGTTGCGGCATCGATCGTGGGCAGGCTGTACCAGGCGTCGTAGGCACCGCCCCAGCCCATGTTGATGTGGTGGTACTCGGTGCCGCCTGTGTAACCGTGGCCGTCACAGATCACGGCGTGACCGGACCACCCGCTGCCTGTATTGCGGCTGATCCCGAGCATTATGGGCAGGTCCGCGGCCAGGTTGGAATCGATGATGGGTTGGAGTGTGTCCATGGCGATGGTCGTGGCCTGGTTGCCAGAGTAAGCGTAGATGATGTTACCGAAGCCGAAAGTGTTTTTCATGGCTGTGCAGGCATTCAAATACTGGGCACCGGAACCTGTCGGGGTAAAGTTCATACGTGCGGTGATGGCGCAGTCATAGCAGAGCGAACCGATCATCTGGCGTTGGTTGCTGGTTACGCCTGAAGTCGCCGGTTTGAGCGGCATCTGACTCCAGTTATAGGCGTTGCCGGAACCGTCGCTGCCGCGCGAATTACCGGACGTGGACGAACCGCTCACTTGGTAGGTATAACTGGTAACTCCGATGCCAGCCGTGGGATAGGTGAAGTAACGCATGACCTGGGCCATGGCCGTGGCTACGCAGCCAATGTAATAATTACCCGCAGCGCCGTCAGGTCCGGGAGGCGCATAATAATTATAACAAGCTTCGCCGTTTACGGTTTGCTGGTTCCATTCGCTTTGCAGCAGGGGCGCCGTGCGCGTTTCGTTGACACTGGAGGAACCGTAATAGGTGGGGTCGGATTTGTCAGGATCAAGCAACTTTTGCCACTTCAAATGGGCATTTCTTACCAGATCCGGCAGATTTTGGCCTGGGATGGCTGCTTTTCCGGGGCCGGCTGCTTTTTGACCTGCGGCTTCGAAAAGCAGGGCGTTCTGGCGTCGGGTGGTCATGTCTTTATCCAGCATGAGTTTGAACGGACCGACATCGCTCAGGCCGGTGATATCGCCATGGTCGGAAAAGGCGATGACCGGTTCGATGTAGTCGTGGGCGGCAAGCACCAGAAAGCCTTGCGGCGCCAGAGCGACGTAATAATAGAGTACGGTCCCGTCGGCATCGGCAAACGGTGTGATCACGGCGATATTGCCGTTCAGCTCTTCGCCGAGCCGATCAGCTCCCAGGGCCAGCCAGCCGGCGGCAAAACGCTGTGCCTGTTCAGGTGAGATAGTACCGGCCACACCTACGGATAGGGTCAGCATGAATATGACCGCAAAAAAGGAAAATCTCTTCAAATGTATCATAAAACTGTCTCCGCTAACGTTTAAATATAATATAATATAGCACAGGTAATAGCAAATGCAATACCGTGGATTGAATAATATGTGGGTGAAATGGGTTCTCGTGATTAAAGACCCCTGGCTGGCTCGCGACAAAGATCGCGACAAAGATTGGGACAAAGCTCCGACAAAGCTCCGATCTTGGTGAAGCAGCGATTGATCGACTTGCACTGCGTGAATAACCAGGAAACATTGGCGAAAAAGAATACTTTACCATGGCTTTTCCATTATGAACGGTTTATAGTTCCGGATCATGAAGCTACTGATTGTACATCCTTTGTATACGCAATGGCCGCCGTATATTCCGTTGGTGGATGAGAAGGTTCGGGCCATGGTCCGGGCCGGGCACGACGTTCTGGTGTTATGCGAGCAGGCGGGTGCGCCGGTCTTGTTTGACGGGCGTGAAGCTGCTTGCCCGGTGTTCGGTTATGCTTTTGACAAGAACGGGTTGATTGAGCGTTCGTTGAAAAAACGCATGGTCGATTTCGAGCCGGACCTGATCCACGTCTGGACCCCACGCAGTTTACCCTCACGTGTCGGCCTGGAACTTGCCGTCGCGACCGGTGCAAAACTGGCGGTCAATTATGAGGACCCTGATCCGCTCCACTTCGGCACTACTACCGGCGCCTTTAACGGGCAGTCCTGGATCGAACGGTTTGAGCAGCCAGGCATGACGCCCGGCATGATCGAGGAATTTCTGGCCAGCATGAATTGGAGCTGGTTCCTCAAAACTATACAAGATCCAAAGCCGTCGGAATTCCTGCATCCGCTGTATTACCTGCTCTTAAACTATGTCGCGGTCGGTTTTTCCGGCATTTGCCGCCGCTGGGTCGCGCGGCTCGAGCATGCTTACCACAAACCCGTGGTTCATCTGCCGCACAGCATCGATTTCAAGCGCACGCTATCGCCAAAACAAGACAAGGCCGCGATACGCCGGGAATTCGGGCTGGCGTCCGATGCGTTGGTGTTGTTGCGCAGTGGCACGGTCTATTCCTGGGTGGATGATCAGGAGTATATGTTGCTTGGGTTCAAAGCGTTTCTTAAAGATTGGCCCAATACCCAACTGCTGCTTGCCGGCGTAGATTTGAAAAATGAAGGTACGCGTATCGAGCAGCGTATCGCAAGCCTGGGTTTGTGTGACCATGTGCGCTGGATGGGTTTTCTGAACCATGAGAAGTACTGTAAGCTGTTGTCCATCAGCGACATCGCCTTGTGCCCCGGTTTTGCCGATGCGTACAACCGGTTTCGCTTGGCGACTAAGATTGTCGATTACATGGCCGCTGCCATCCCTATGCTCTGTTATGCCGTCGGGATTGGCGAGGAGCTGGAGCATGGCCGCGACGCCATGCTGCTCGATCCCTACACGCCCGAGCAGGTGCGCCATTGCCTGGACATTTTGGCGCGCGACGCGGAGTTGCGCTGTTATATGGGGCAGCAGGCTCGTGTTCTGGCTGAGCAATGGTTTGATACGGAAAAGGTAGGGCGGCGATTGGTCGGTTTTTATAAGCGGTTGCTGGAGCCGGATAGCGACGAAAGTGATAGCGGAAGATCTGGTTTCAACAGCCGCGACCTGTTTCGGGCCGTAGTGCGACGCGTGCCAGAGTTGGCTGGCCAGGGGATTCGCGATATTGCGCTCTATGGTGGCGGCAAGCACAGCGTGCGTCTGTTGGAGATGACCGATCTGGCGCCCCTGCGCATAAGCTGTATTGTCGACGATCATCCGCAAGTGGAAGCCATTCACGGCATTCCCGTGGTCACCCCGGCTCGGCTCTCCGGTTTCGCGGTCGATGCGGTATTGATCTCAAGCGACAGCAAGGAGCCGCTGCTGCTGGAGCGCGCCCGTTCCTGGCTGCCCGGGCATGTCCGGTTGTTCGGGTTATATGCTTGACGATTAGCGGAGTTGCGGTCCCATTGGACATCCAACATTGAACGTTCAACTTCCAACAAACCAGGTCCATTCTTGAGGGGAACCGCAAATGGACACATGAATATAAAGGCATTCCTTTGTCGCAATCTTTGTCGCGAGCTAAAAAAACCTTTTTTTGGTTGCGTTTCGGCAGCAGGTGAAGATATATCTTGTAAATGATATTTAAATTACACGGAGTCACTGGTGGCGGGTGGAACAGTGAGAAAAAAGAGGCCGTGAAGGACCGTTCATTGACTCATCAAGCATTTTGTGTTTCTGGTATTACGAATATAGCTCTCCAGAAAAAACTCATGAATGCGGCTTGCCGGCTGGGCGACTTACCTCCACAAATGGCGAACTTCTTTTTGCGCACGGCCTAAGGATGATGCGCGATCATGGCATTATACGAAAAGAGCCCAATGGTCATAAGTATCAATTCATCGAAAAAGGTCGTAAACTCACCACTTCACTTAATTAAGGTTTAAGTTACTTAATGAACATTGCGATTACGCTGATAGATGAAAAACGGAATTGCAACATCACCCGCGGGCCCGGTTATCTAGCCGCGGCCGCGGAACGGGCCGGACATCGCGTCGCCTTTTTCGACAGTTACTTCGAACCGCTGGAAGGGATTGCGAATGCGATTGCGCAGGGCCGTTTCGACCTGTTGATGGTTTCGTCCATGTCCATGGTTTTTCCCGAAGTTGTCGGTCTGGCGCGCATGGTCAAGCAGGCCCGGCCTGAGATACCCATCATCTATGGCGGCATCCATGCCACGCTCGAGGAAGGCCTTATCCTGGAGCAGTGCCCGGACATCGATTTTCTCTGCGTTGGCGAGGCTATGAACATGATCGGTCCTTTTCTGGCCAACCTGGGAACCGACAAGGTGTATCATGCGCCGAACCTGGTCTATCGCCGTGACGGTCGGATCGTGGCCAATCCCTGCGCCGCGCCCGATGACCTGGCTGACTTACCCCCCTTTCCCTGGCATCTTTATCGGCGCGAAAAAGTGGTGCATCATGACGGATTTCTTTTTGTCTCAACGTCGCGCGGCTGCCCATACAACTGTAGCTATTGCTGCAACGGTAAAATGCTCAAGTTATACGGCAAGCCGTTCATTCGCTATCGGCCCGTGGACCAGGTTATCGATGAGCTGGTCTATCTCAAACGCGTCTACCACCCGGATCTGTTCTTTTTCTTTGATGAGCTTGTACTCGGCGATGTGGAGCAATGCGCGGTCCTGTTCCAACGCATCCGCCGCAAGGTTGCGGTTCCGTTTGGGTTCATGGCGCGCGCGGAGTCCATCACACGTGAAGTAGCCGATATGCTTGCTGATACAGGAGGACAATATGTTTCCATCTGTATCGAGTGCGGCAATGAACCGTTCCGCCGACACTGGTTGAACCGGCAGGTGTCCAACGAAGAAATCCACCAGGCTTTTGCTTGGTTGAAGGAGCGCGGGATCTACCGTCCGGCGCTGAATATCATCGGATTTCCGTTCGAAAACGATGCGATGTTGACCGTGGACACGGAGCGTTTGAACGACCAGGTGCAGCCTGATCTGACGTTCTGGTCGATTTTTTATCCGTTCCCTCGCACCAAGATGCATCAGCGTTGCCTGGACCTTGATCTGATCGATCCCGATAAGGTGAAACAGGTTTGGAGCGTACGCGAAGAATCGATTTTGCGCGGGGTCAACCTGGCTGAGCGACGCATTCAGTTGCTGGCCAAATACAACCGCAGTCCGTTCAGGGTCAGACCGCTCGAACAGAATGAGGCCGTGTGCCTATAATGATGTCAACCGAACAGACCGATCCGGCGCTTTTCGCCGACCCACGCAAGGTGGAGGATGCGGGCACGTGTTACTTTTACCATACGCTGGATCTTCCGGGGCATGGCGTGGTGCGGGGTGATTGGGATTTGCGCGAAAACGTATCGGCGTATCTCGGCGAAGTGGATTTTCACGATAAGCGCGTGCTGGAGATGGGGCCGGCCAGCGGTTTTCTGTCGTTCGAAATGGAGCGTCGCGGTGCCGTGGTCACGGCTTATGACCTGTGTGAAGAACAGACCTGGGACGTGGTGCCGTTTGACGGGTTGGAAGTGGACGACAAGGCCCGGGACAAAACCGCGTTGATCTGCAAGATGAACGATGGGTTCTGGTTTGCCCATGGGCTGATGCGATCAGACGTCAAGGTGGTCTATGGCTCCGTGTATGCCATGCCTGATGGCCTGGGGCAATTCGAGATCGCTACGTTCGGCTGCATTTTGCTGCATTTGCGCGATCCATTTACCGCTTTGTACAACGCTTTGCGTCACACCACGGAGACGGCGCTGGTCATGGATCTGCATCCGGACCAGGATGCCGCGCCGTTGCTCAACACGCTGTTGCCCAGCACGGAGATTAGCGGCAAACCGGTGATGGAGTTCATCCCCAACCGCTCGCGCCGGTCCAATCCGTATGCCTGGTGGTTGCTCTCGACCGCGTGCGTGCGCCGGTTTCTCGATGTGCTCGGTTTTGACGTTGCCGGGATCATGTATCACCGGCACTGCCTGAGGGGCGAGTCGCGTCTGTTGTATACGCTGGTGGCGCATCGCGTCACGGCAGGAGTAGGTTGAGATGCTCGCCGATCATGCCCAGCGCCTGACCCCCGGCGATAATGCCGTGATCGACCTGCTGGCTCGGGCCTGCACCCTGCACGAGCTATCCGCGGAATTGCCGATCCCGGTGTTGACGCGCGATTTCTCCGCCCAATCCCTGCGCGCATGGGTTGCGCACTGGTACCCGCATCATCCCGCTCGCGATTACCGGCACAAAAAGACGTTCGAGTTTTTCGTGACCTGTCAATTGCTGCAGCCCGGCCATGAAGATGTATTGCTGGATGTGGGCGGCGCCCAGAGAACCTATATTGACAAAACCTGCTGCCGGCGCAAAATCGTGCAGGATGTACGCATCGCACCGGCGTTTCGGGCAGAGTTCGGCGATCAGCTCGAACTGGTCGAGGGCAATGCGGCCCGCATCGACCTGGCGTCGGGCAGCGTGACCCGGATCGCCTGTCATCACGCTTTCGAGCACTTCCAGGCGGATGCGGATATGGGTTTTATCGAGGAAATCAAGCGGTTGCTGGCGCTGGGCGGGTTGTGCTGCGTGGTCCCGTTGCTGATCGGTCGGGATTACATTGAAGTGACCGACGATCCTACATTCGCGCTGCACGGCGATGCGCGCGCCCATTATGTCGTCGATCCCAGCGCGGCATTGTCGGGCGGTGCGGAGAGCGGGAGCTTTGCCCGGATCTACGATTGTCGCGCATTCAAGGAGCGCATCCTGAGCCAGCTGGATCCGCGCTGGTTCAAAACCGTGCTGATCCAGCCCCATATCGACCATCAGCCCATGCCCGATCTGACGTTGCCTATCCACCGCACGGTCACGGCGGTCAACCGGCCCTATCGCGCGCTGTTGATTGAACGAAAGGAATAATATGCATACCGAATTCGAAGATCCGGATTATACGCGATTGAACGTGGCGCGAGGACGCTGGCTGGAACATATACTGGACGCCTTGCCGTTTGGCGACCGGTTGAGCACAGCGCTGGATGTGGCTTGCGGCCATGGCTATTTTGCAGAATTGCTGTTCGAGCGCGGCCTGGACCTAACTTGCCTGGATATGCGCGCGGAAAACCTCGAAGCCTGCCGGGAGCGTTTTCCCGATTGTGTATACCGTCAAATCAACCTGGACGAAACGTTCGCTTCGCCAGGTGTTTTCGATCTGGTCCTGATTTTCGGCATCCTCTATCACCTGCAGGCGCCGTTGCAGGCGATCCGGCAACTGGCGCGCAGCGTGGGCCGCTTGGCCGTGCTCTCGGTGCGGATGGCGCCGGGTGAAAGCATGGCCTGCTATGTGTATCGCGAGAAAGAGGGTTTGGCTCATAATGTGGCGCCTCTGGTCCTGGTGCCGACGCTGCCGGCGCTGGTGGCCATGTTGCATGCCGCCGGGTTGACCCATGTCTACAAACCGAAGGAGCAACCGCGACACGAACAGTGGGATCTGGCGGCAATGCCCCATTGCCCGCGACACAGCCTGGTCGCGGCGCGCGAACCGATCGGCGTGGATGACTGGCGTTTGCTGGAGCCGCCGCCCGCGTTGACCAAGTGGCAGGCTTTGCCGTGAGTTTGCGGGCAGGACGGAACGACAAGGATCGGAACTATGATGGGGATGAAAATGGAATGGTTTAATTATGACCGGCTGAACGAGGCGCGGCCGCTTGAGGTTGGTCGCAGCGCACTCATTTTTAATCATGTACACAAATGCGCCGGCACGTCTTTGTTGCGGATGTTGGCCGGATGTTATGGCCAGGATTATATTGACGCTACGTATTTGCGATCCTGGCTGAACCTTGCGCGCCGCCGTCGCGAGGGCTGCCTGCCCGAACATCTTGCCGTGGCCGGGCATTCGGCCTGGGGCGTGCAAGAACTTCTGGAGCCGGACCGTCGGCTCTACGCCATCACGGTTTTGCGCGACCCGCTTGATCGCGCGCTATCCGCATATCGTTTTGCGCGGCGACGCTTTTCGTTGGTTCGATGCGCGGCGGAATTTCTGGAGTGTATGCCGCGCAACTTACTGGTGGACCGTTTGGGTGGCGGCGATCTTGACCGGGCGCGCTATCGGCTGGAATATGAGTATGCGCTGTTCGGCCTGGTCGAGCGGTTCGATGCGTTCGTGCAGTTGCTGATTGTGCGTACGGGGTTGCCGCTGGTAACAGGGCCGGTGTTGAATCGGACCGAAGCTATTGCCGAGGCCCTGGCGCCGGAGGTTGCGGCGCGTTTTGAGGAGCGCAACACCTTGGATCGCGCGTTGTATAGCTGGGCTTGCGATGTCTTTGACCAGCGTGCGACCTGTCTGGAGACAACCTCATCGGCTGCCGCGACGCCGGTTATGGCACCTGGCAGCGACGAGTTGCGTGACCTGCTGGACCAAGGCCGCATCCTCGAAGCGCTGCCCCGCATTGAGCGGTTGCCCGGTTTGACGGTTTCGCATTATGTTTACATTGCGCAGTTGTGGGCGCATGTCGGGCGTCGCGATAAGCAGGAAGTCTGGCTGCGTCGAGCAGCGGCTGGCGACGAGGACCATGCGCTGTATCTGGCCGAG
>CAZOLK010000082.1:0-19714 GCA_964580325.1 uncultured Verrucomicrobiota bacterium
CGCCGCCCGATTATACGCCCTGGAAACTGCTCTCCCATCGCTTTACCCATTTCGCTCAATTGCCTTATTTGCCGTTGCCGGACGTGATTCAGAACATTTTTCTCTGGGGGTGGCATTTTTTCCAAAAAGATGTAGTGCATAACCCGTTGGCTCAACGCATTGTGCCGGTGCTTTTCGGATCCGGCACGGCGTCCATGCTGTATCTGCTAGCCAGACGGCTGATCAACATGCGCGTCGCCCTGGCGGCAAGCGCCATGTTCTGTTTCTTCTACTTTCCGGTGTTTTATTCGCGCGAAGCCCGTTTCTATGCTCCGCTCCTGTTCTTTTGCGTGACTGGCATGTATACTTTCGTGATACTGTTTGAAGCGCCACGCATCAAGCCGCTGCCGGCCGTTCTGTTCCTGCTGTCGTTGATCGCCACTGCCTATTCCATGCTGACCGGCTTTTTTCTGGCCGGCACCCTGTTCGGCACGCTAATACTGCTGATGGCGCTGCCATTCAGCGTATTCGGCGCTGCATTCGCCCACCTGGCCAAACAAGCAGCAGAGCAGGACCGAAAGGCCGTGATTCGGCGCCTTGGCATCCTCGCCGGGATCTGTCTGGCAGCGTTGTTATCCGTGGCCTACTGGGTTTTCCTAGTCATGACGGGTGATGGGCTGATGATGAGCATGGCCAAAATACCGAGTATTCCGACTATACTCAGCGATCTGTTGGGGCGCCTGTTTATGGGGGCGCGCTCGTGGCGTCTGTTGCTGGCCTGGGTATTCATGCTGTTCGGCATTGCGGCCTGCTTGGTCAAGGGGCCGCGCCGCGCCCACCGCATCATGTTTCTCTGGATCACCGCGGTCACGTTCGGTCTGCTCATGTACGGCGTGATCTCCAAATCCTACTATTTTGCCCGTACGTTCTACCTGGTGGTCGGCTTCCTCTACATCCTTTTCGCACTGGGCATTGACCTGTGCGCACGCTTGATCACCGCGCGTACAAAACAGCCCGAACGCTGGTCCGGCGTCGTGCTTGCGGTCATCACGATCTGCCTGGTACTGTACCATCTTTTCGTACCGCTGCCGCATCTGTGGCAGCTCAAGGCCAAGAGCAACAATTTCGGCGCCATCGCAGCCTGGCTGAACGCCAACCTTGAGAAAGGCACGCCCTATATGCTGGAAAGCGCTTATCAGCAACGCTACATCCCTTACCACTACCCCACACCGGACCTGACGCCAATAACGCCTTTCACCCATGGTGCAGGCCAGTTGGAAAAGCTGCGCAACATTCACAAGAGAAACATTTTCCAGTTTCCCGACTTGTATTTCATCGCCTCTGCCTTGCACAAACCTGATTGGACCTGGCTGGATCAGTATTTCCAGAGCAAAGTCGAAATCATCAACAAGCCTTTGAAATGGCTGTTTGAGTCCGGATTTGAGGGCATTGGCAAAGTCGAAGACAACATGAGCCCGTTCTATACGCCGATCTATTTCAACACACCGGAACAATACGAACAGATCTGTACGTTCCGCGGGCAACTCACGGTCTTCAGCTTCAAAGGCTGGCGCATCACACACATTGGCATCCATCCGCGGGACTACGAGCAACAATACAAAGAAATCTTATACGGTCGCGTTGCTCCTTCACCGACCCAAGCCGTTATCCATGGCAAAAAGATACCGGATACCACGGTCAAAGGCACGTTCACGCTCTACTTGCTCGTTGCGGCCGACGCCAAAAAGTTACCGGTGCGGTTCTGGCTGGATAAGCGTGAAGTGACGACCCCTGAAGTTCTGTGTAACGGCATAACCGCATGTACGCTCGAGGACCAGGAAATCACGAACAGACACTTCACCGTCACCTGCGGCGTGAACCCGGAACACGCCGGCATTGTTAAAGGGCTGGTGGTCTACAACATCGACTTTCAGAGGACTCCCTGAACTGAACATTATTCTTTTCGATGCAGCGGAACTGGATACTATCCAGTGCCTGCGCTTGCGCGACGCACGGGCCGATCACATCCGGACCGTGCTTAAGGCCGTTCCGGGACAAGGTTTACGCATCGGCCTGATCAACGGGCCGCGTGGAACGGGCGTGGTGGAATCCGTAGCCGATAACGAGGTGGTCCTATCCTGCGGCTTGGAAAGCGAAATACCGTCGCGCCCCCGCGTGGATATCCTGCTGGCTCTGCCGCGGCCCAAAGTGATGAAACGGCTCTGGTCACGCCTTGCCGTCATGGGTGTGGGCCGGATCCTGCTGACCAATGCTGAGAAAGTGGAGCGCATGTATTTCGATTCCCATGTATTGGATCCGGCATGTATACGCCGCGGCTTACTGAACGGCCTGCAGCAGGCCGGTGACACGCTGCTGCCCGCTGTATCCGTGCATCGGCGGTTCAAAGTGCTGCTGGAAGACGAACTGGATGCGCTGGCGCCTGACGCGACACGTCTGGTTGCCGATCCCGCGGCCCGGATGACGCTGATCCAGCGTATGGACGCCTGCCCGAACGCTGCCGGTCGCTTGCTGATCTCCATCGGGCCCGAGGGCGGTTGGACCCGCTATGCCCTGGGCCAACTGGCATCCCACGGCTTTCGGGCTTTTTATCTCAGCCATCGTATTCTGACTACGGAACTTGCCTGTATCAGCGCCCTGGCCCTGGCAGCAGGGGCATCTTGCCCTGAGCTTTTTTAGCCTTCGTGACGCCGAGACCGCGGACATCGCTCTCAAGAGCGCACTAACCGGGCACATTGTTCTGGCGACGCTGCACGCGGTGCCGGCTTTTTTTCGGCATTTCGTATTTGTATTTTTTCTAACTCTTCATTATTCTCTATTTAAATCGTTTGGATTTTCCTAATGTTTGGTTATTAATTATTTTTTGTGTATGATGAGGAAAAGACATTTGGCGTTTGGCGGCTTGCTCCTGTTCGTGGTGGGGACACTACTTTTCCCCTTTATTCACAGGCTGGAGCTGACGCGTGCCGACAATGGCACAACAAGAGACGTGTGCCATTCGTGTTGCTCGCACGACCACTCGCAGGAGCATGCGAACGGCCCCGATGCGCCGGAACACTCTCACGACTCCCATCCGCACAGAAAGCCGCACGACCCGTCAACCTGCTCGATTTGTCAGCTCGCGAAGACTCCCGTGGATACGGCGGTTGTGGCAATCGCCTTGCCGCAGTTCGCACCTGTCGCGATGACCTGCCCGGCTTTGCTAAGGCAGCCGGATTTCAAGACCCCGAGACTCCTGCCCTTCTCCTGCGGTCCTCCCGCCTGAAGCGGCCTTAGGCCGCAGTCATTGGCTCGCTTCGCGAGCGTCATAAGTCATTGGTCATTTTTCGGGCTTTGCCCGCAATCATCAGTCATTCGCAGCAATGACCCGCGACCAATGACGCGCCGCAGGCGCAAATGACCAATGACTACCCACTCATGACCAATGACGGCCGCGCAGCGGCCAAATAACCAATGACCAATCTACCAATAGGGGAGAATTTCAAAATGAAGAGTTTGTTTATATTTATCGCAGCCGTGTTGTGCTGTGCATCGTTTGTCTTTGCTGAAGAAACCGTCACGCTCACCGATGTGGTCGTGACACCGACCGGAAGCGAGAAGGAGTCGTTCGATACGTCGCTGCCCGTAAACCTGCTGGAGTCTCGCGATCTTGACGAGAAGATTGCGGTGACCGTTGCCGAGATATTCCTGAAAGAACCGGGCGTGGATGTCGTCACCGCTGGACCGGGCAGCGTGCATCCGATCATCCGCGGGTTGAGCGGTGAGCGCGTACTGGTGCTTGTCAACGGTGTGCGCCTTTCGGAACAGCGGCCGGGCGGAAACCATGTGTTCTCGCTCGATCCGGCGCAAATTGAGCGAGTAGAGGTCGTCCGTGGTCCGGCGTCGGTGCTGTACGGTTCGGACGCAATTGGTGGCGTGATCAACTTCACCACCAAGGGAGCCGACGGGGAGACCGGGTCCGAGACACACTTCGGCGGTGAAGCCGATGTGCAGTACGAAGGCGCGACGGAAGGCTGGAAAGAGTCAGCGCACCTCCGGTTCGGGCAAGGGTGTTTCAACGGTTATGTCGGCGGGACCTACAAGGATACGGGCAATATCGAGACGCCCGAAGGCGAGCTGGCGAACAGCTTCTACAAGGGCTACACCGTTTGGGGTGGCGGCAACTACATCGGCGAAGGCTGGAAGACGTACGCCGACTATTCCTTCATGGAAGCGGATATCGGCATTCCTGCTCCCGATGCGTTTGCGGAGGACTATTTCAAGGGCGAGCAGCATCATCGCCTGGCGCTCGGGTTCGAAGCCAACGAGTTCTCGGGCGCAACAGAGCATTTGGCCGTGGATTTCGGCTGGCAGCGGCACAACCGGCATCGCTACCGCCGCAAGGTCGATGGGCTTCCGCCGCCGATCCAGGCCAGCGGAGGCGATCTGAACGTCAATATCAGGCTCGACATCGATACCTATACGCTGAAACCACAGATGGTCTTCGTGCCCAATAACACGCATCGCGTGACGTTCGGTCTGGATACGTTCTATGAGAACGCAACGTCTGACCGGACGATCCGGGACAGCGCATCCTCATGGGTGAATCCGGGTTTCGACGGCGTTCCCGTCATCCCCGATTCGACACGGATGGGAGTGGGCGCGTTCATGCAGGACGAGATCGCGCTGGGCGACTGCTGGGTTGTCACGCCCGGACTGCGAACTGACTGGATCGAGGCGCAGACGGACGGACATCCGCGCCACCAACTCACTGGAGAGGAGACCTCCGAAAGCAGCGCGGTGAGCGGGAACCTCGGACTGCTCTACAAAGTGAGTAACGAGGTCAACCTCTACGGCAACGTGGGCCGGGCATTTCGTGCGCCGACCCTGTTGGAGCTGTACTTCTACGGGCCGCATGACGTAGGCAACGATATTGGAGATCCGGACCTTGATCCTGAAACAAGCTGGAACTTCGACATCGGCATGAAGACGCGGACGGATCGGCTGCAAACCATGGTCAGCGCCTTCTACAACATGGTTGACGACTACATCGTCAAAGAAAACCAGGGCGACGACAACTACCTATACATGAACTATGCAAAGGTCTCTCTTTACGGTGCGGAAGCAGGCCTGGACTATGACGTGGGCGGCGGGTTCTCGACGTTCGCATCGCTCTCCTACGTGCGCGGAGAGAATGACGATACGGGAGAGGATCTTCCGGGCATCCCGCCGCTGAAAGGCCGCTACGGCGTGCGCTACGATGCGACCCTGGGCGCTGAGAACGGGCTATGGGTGGAACTGGCTGGGCTGACCGCATCGGACCAGGACAAGACCGGCCCAAATGAGCGAGAGACCGACGGCTACACGCGTGGCGATATGCGGATGGGCGTTGACCTCGGCGAGACATGGAGCTTCGTCGCGGCGGTCGAGAACTTCACCGACGAACTGTACCAGGAGCACCTGTCCTCGACCTGGCAGGAATTCGGACTGAACGACCAGGCCGGCCGGAACGTGAAGCTGATGGCCAAGGCCAGATTCTAGGAGACGTCATTGGTCATGGGCCTGCCCTCCTGCTTGCACACCTTACGGCGGATCATTGGTCATTCGCTGGACGAAGGAGAACAGAGTTATGAAACCGAGACAAGTGGTGGGGTGCCTTGACGGTGCGTTGTTTGGGCCTTCTGCGCACACGACCGCGCGCGGGTGGATTAGGAGACGCACGTTCTCTGCACGACGTTTCCGATCTGGCGGAAATGACACAGTTGGGCAGACCTCGAAATCGGGTTTTGCGGGCAGCCTGCGCATTGCCGTTGAAGGCTTGATCAAGCGTGTGCCGGAGATCGCCTCCGAATGCCTGCCTACTGTACCGGTTTGTCCGGGGAAAACACTTCGCCTCCAACGGCCTCCCCGTGTACGTTCCAACCGTTGGACGACCTATGGCCTTCCACGTTCAGACGTTGGAAACCGTCAGGACGCAACGCGAGACGTGATGCAGACCATCCTCAGCTTGACCGGGGGCCGGGTGTAGTCTGGATCATGGATGTTTCGTGCATACTTCAAGGTTGGCCACCAGTTTGAATTTTTCGCCAAATGGGCGAAAAATTCAAATTGGCGGAGGGAGTGGGATTCGAACCCACGGAGCATCTTTTGGACGCCCTCACGATTTCGAGTCGTGCGCCTTTGTCCACTCAGCCATCCCTCCTGGCGCCATGAAAAGAATCAGGACATATTGCCCTCTCAGCATCCGGTTTTCAACTGAAATCGCTTTTTTTCTTGCGAGATGGGTGTCGGAGTTGGGAGGAGTTAGGAGTTAGGTGTTCGGAGTTGGGGTTCGGGATGTGGGAAAGGGCGTTGGGAGAATCTTTGCATTCGACATTCTTTTCCGTATACCCATGGGTGCGACATAAAAAAGTAGGCCCAATGCCTCCCAACGCCTAACTCCTCAATCCCTAACTCCTCTATGCCGCTGTCGCACCGCTTCATATAACAGCAAGGTTGCCGCAGTGGCCACGTTCAGTGAATCGCACTTGCCCAGCATGGGAATGCGGACCTGGAGATCGGCATTTTCCAGCCAATAGTCGGATAAACCGTATTGTTCCGCACCGACCACCACGGCCAGGGCGCCGCTGAAATCCGTATCCGTATACACAACGCTTGCGACCGGCGTGGCAGCCGCGGTCTTGATATTGCGCTCGCGCAGCCAGGTCAAGGTCCGCTCCGAATCGGCTTCGACCACCGGCAGGCAGAACAGCGTACCAATGCTAGCCCGGACCACGTTGGGATTATTGATATCCGTGCAGCGGTCGCAAACCACCACTGCATCCACCCCGGCCGCATCGGCTGAGCGCAGCATAGTGCCCAGGTTGCCCGGTTTCTCTATCTGCTCCGCGATCAGCAGCAAGGGCTTGTCCGGCAGCGTGAGGTCGTCGAGTGTACCCTGGATTTGCGGGGCAAGCGCCAACAGCCCTTCGGGCCTGTCGCGGTAGGAGATTTTGCGAAACACATCGGGCGTGCAGGCCAGCAACTCTGCACCGGCCTGGCCCGCCCGCAGTACCAGCGCCGGTTCATTGGTGCCTTGGTAAAGGTCTGGGCAATAAAACAGGGTCTGCAACACTATGCCGTTATCCAGCGCACGCAGCGTCTCGCGATAACCTTCGATCAGCAGCAGGCCCAACTCGTCGCGATGCGAGCGCGTGCGCAATTTGACCAACTGTTTGACCCGCGCATTGCGTAAACTCGTAATCGTGTTCTCTGTCATACAATAATGAACAGATGGATTGTGGTTTATGTCAATCCCTATTATGAAAAATTTGATGAAAAACGACCAAACCTGGCTCTGCCTGGTCTGCCTGCTGGTGCTGTCCGGCCAAGCCGCTGATTTTCCTCGCTATAGCGTGATTCTGGAACATGCCCCGTTCGCTTTACCTCAACCGCCGTCAGTGCTGGAAAAGGAGGAATCTACGTCGTTGCCGCTGCCTATTCCGCTGACCCCAGAGCAGGATGCGGTCGGTGCACGATGGAATTCTTCCCCCGCAAGACTGAAAATAGATCCTTGAAATAGCATCGATTTTGCACCATACTGGAGATCAAAAAACATGAGGGAACTATGAAAAAGTGGATTGCTCTGATACTGTGTCCGCTCTGGGTCAGCGGTGCAACGGTCGTTGAAAAGACCACGGAAGAGGTTTTTTCCATGGCGCGCTATAAAAATATTTACGGCAGCAAACCGTTTGTCGAACCTGAGCCTCCTCCACCGGCGCCGCCACCGCAGCCGGCGCCGTCCAAACCCACGATATCGTTCGCCAAATTCCTCCGTTTGTGTTCGTTGATGGATTTTGGCGATGGCATGCGCGCCGGTTTCTACGATAGCAAGGCCAAAAAAGACTTCATCATGATGGAAGGGGAAATCCTGGACGGCATAGAACTGATTTCGATCAACACGGAAGCCGAATCCGCGGTGCTACGCAAGGGCAATGAACAGGAAGAACTCTCCCTGAACGATGAAGAAAAGCTTGCCATGGCGGCTACCGAATCCAAACAGGACAGAACCAGTACACGCGAAGCACCTACGCCGCCCAAACCACCTGCTTCCTACTTGGCGCGCAAGAAAAAGCGTATGAGCGCCAACAAACCGCCGCCGGCGCCGCCAACCGCCCCCCCTACCCCACCAGCACCCAAATTGACTGGCGAAGCGCTGCACAAGCATTTACAGGAATACCAGATGGAAGTGATTCGCAAAGGGCTTCCTCCGCTGCCGATCCCACTGACTCCGGAACAGGATGAGCAACTCGTGCAGGAAGGCATCCTGCCTGCGCAATGAGCTTTTTTCGTTGACTGAAGCCGGCATCTTCACCACGTTATGATGATCGGACCGGCCGGCAAACCGTTGACGATGAAATCCACATAATTGGATTTTTCGATGCGGTTGTTTTCAAACAGCGCTTCCTCGCCGTCGACCAGCACCTGCCTGGCTTTGGCTGAACCGGGCAGCAGGCAGTGGACCTCGAGTTCATCGAAGCTGCCGGTCAAATCCAGCGTCAATGTTTTCTTCTTGATGTCCAGGCGGTAGTCATAGGCGCAATAGCCGTCAGACGCCGGATAATGCAAGGTGACGCTGTTGTGCGTGGATTCGGTGGCAGCCCAGCGCGGTGCCACGCGGACGCGATCGAATGCGCGGCCCATGTCCTCGATGCCGGCCAGCCCTTCGGCCACCGCATAGTAGACCGCGGCCTGGGCCCAGTTGTCGGGCAGGCCGTAGGAACGGATCGGCTCTTCGAATTTAACCGGCTTGTCAGCCAGGCTGATCGCGGCCAACATGATGCCGCCGCTGCGCGGGTAGACCGGCAGGCCGCAATCGTTATGACGGATCGGCGGTTTTGCTGGCACGGCGGTGCACCGGATCGCCTTGATCAATTTGCTGGGGAACGGGTTATTCCAACCGGTCATGAACAGGCCCACGTTCTTCCATTCCGGATTGGCGCCGCGCCATGCCACGCGGGCGATATTGCGGTCTATGGCCGCACCGTCCCTGTGCGAAGGCTGGTCCGCGATGCCCCACCACAAGCCGATCTCGTGGTTGTTGCGGATGTAAATGCGCACTTCGCTGTCGTCCTTATAGATCACGTCGTATGTTCCCACCACGGCGGAGCGCGGCGCTCCGGCAGCCATGGCATGCAAGAAATAAAGGCTTTTCGCCTTGCGCCCGTCCACCGGCGTCAGGGCTTGCGGCACGCCATGCTCGGGGTCCACATCCAGACGCAGCACGGCGCGGCCCTCGTTTTTGGCCGGATCGATCACGTCAAAGCAGATCGGGCCGCACGCGATCCGTCCCACAGGCAGGTTGCGCATGTCGTTCTCGCCCTCGTCGGTCCAGGCGGGCACGTCTTTCAGTGCGCCGCAACACAGGCCCACGTTGACCTGGGCGCGCAGGTCGACAAATGCGAAAGCAGTCGGCGGCGTCGCGGCCGGTTTTTCCGGCAGCCGGCGGTAGACCTGATGCAGCTCGCCGCCGTCGCGCTCGGACAGTTCCCAGACGCGGCGCAGAATATCGCAGGCATAGTCTTCGCAGCCGTGTTCACAGGCGGCGCGCGCGATTTCGCCGGCAATGATGGTGCAGATGGCGCCGTTCATGTACTCGCCGACGGGCGGGCCATGGGTGGGCCATTGCTTGATGGCGTAGGGAGGATCCATGGTCCACCACTCGGCGAAGCTGGTCGCCTTTTTGGCTTTGCCACGGCGCTGGTACTCGCGCAGGATCTTCACCGCCATCTCGTGGGTTGGCAGTCCGCGGTTGATGGTGTAGCCGGTAGACAGGCTCAGCCGCTTGCGTTCATCGCCGACCAGTTTATACACATCGTCCGCGGGCAGCGATTCGGGGATCATGTGACCGTAGATGTTGTTGAAAAAGAGTTTGTCATTGGCCCGTTGACGCAGTTCTTCGCCTTCGCGGCACAATGCTTCGGCGCGTTCGTGCTGCCCGAGTGCGTCATACATTTCAGCCATGCGCCAATAGGAGGAATACAGGCCCGAGTTATCGGAGTGGAACAGGAATTGCGGATCACCGGGATTGACGCAGCGATGGTCGCCGTTGCAATAGTAAGGGTTGGCGAAATCCCAGGAATCCATGCAGAAAGAGCGTTTGACCAACCGATGCTTTTCGCTCCAGCGCACTGGATGGCCGGCATTGTAATGCAGCGCTTTTTCCAGGCGCGGAAGTTGAGCGGCCATCCAGGCGTCGTCGCCGCTGGCTTTCCAGGCGTACCAGACGCATTCGGTGTAGAGGAACTCCACGTCCGCTTCGACCGGGATGCGGCGGAAGATGTGGCGCATGTCGTCGCTGTAGTCGTAATAGCCCTTGCCCAGTGCCTCGCCGAACCAGGTCGGCGCGGGGTAATCGGCGTTGGGATGGACGCAATCCCAGAACATGCCGTTGGGTTGCTGGCGTTCGAGAAAGAAGGCAATGCCACTTTTCACATCGCGCTTGAAATATTTCATGGCCTTGAGCACATGGGTGTGGTCGCGGCCCCAACCCACGAGCATATCGTAGAACCCACCGTCGATCCACATGGCGGAACGGCCTTCGCTGAGGCGCAAAAGGTGCTCGATGCGTTCGGCCAATCGCGCATAAGGCCCTTTGGCGCAGGCGATGTGGGTTTGCGGCTGCAGCACAAAGCTGTCGCTGACCACTTCGCGGTAGTCCTGGTCGACGCCATAGATCATGTGCTGTCCCGCATTGCCGCGGACACAAAAACGGATAGGCCGACCGGCGCGCACTGCGCACTCGACATAGCAGCGCCGGGCTGCATCGGTGATCAGCAGCATTTTGACACGCGGTTCGTTGAAGGTGACGGCGCCGTTTTCCAGCGGGCGCCAGCAACTTGTGTCGGGATGTTCTTTTTTCACTACAATGGGAGGTGCGTTATTGGCCATGGGATACCCTTTCCGTGTCTCCGGCTAAAATGCCTAAAAAAAGGGCGACTTACGTCACCCTTAAGCCGAATTGCGAAATTCCGAATTCCGAAATCGCGTTATTTCTTCACTTCAATGCGGTAGCGGCCGCGACCGTCTTCGCTGATGCGGAAACCAGAAACATTGACCTTGTCGCCGAACTCGATGGTGCGGCTTTCGTCTTTGTTCAGGCGCTGCCCCACGGTGTAGGACTGCTTGTTACCGCCATCGCGACGCACGATGGTATTGATGATAACGCTGCCTTCAATACATTTAATACGCACCGCTGACGTGCGTCTGTTCACGGCCACTTCACGGGCATTCTTGCCGTCCGCCGAAATCTCTTCCACCTTATGCCAGTCGTCGGCGAACGCACCGGGAGCCATGCCCAGCAGGATCACCGCCATCAACATCATACTCGTTTTCTTCATTGAACTTCCTCCTGAATAATTCATAACCTGCGTACACTATACGCCAAAAAGAAAAAAAAGCCATAAAAAATAGTTGGCGACCGGGTTTTTGATTTTTGCCGCAAACCATTGTATCTTGTTCCATGTGTTCAGCATGCGCCATACGGTGTCAGGCAGCGAAAAAAAGAAATGGTTAATGCGCGACAAGTCATGAGAAAAGTGACAACAGGCGTCTGCGTGCGTCAGCGGGAGATGTTTCATGCCGGAAGAATTTAAGTATTCGCAAACCGCCAGGATCGAGCTGGACGACAATTTGCTCGTCCCCAAGACCAGAAAAAAAGTGGTCCTCAAGACGCCGAAAACAAAGAGTAAAATCAAGGTCCGTCCACCATTGCCGCAGAAGTTGGATCTCGATTTTAAGTATAAAGAATTTGTGCAAATCCTGTACGACGCCACACTGATCGCGGAACTGTCCGGCCGTATCGTAGATGCCAACGTACGCGCTTCCAAGCTGCTGGGCTTTGAGCATGACGAGTTGTGCAACCTGACTTTTTTCGACCTGGTCAACGGCGCGGACCTGAACCTGATGCAGACCCTGGCCGACAACCTGGAACACCAGCGCTTCACCCTGATCGAGGGCTATTGCCAGCGCAAGGACGGCACGGATTTCCCCTCCGAGATCGCGGTCAGCAAGTTGAAGCATAAGCAGGTGCTCTATCTGTGTCTGTTTCTGCGCGATGTGACCATCCGCAAACGCGAAAAAAAGAAACTGGCCGAAAGCGAGCAGAAATACCGGTCGTTTGTACAGAATGTGCAAGGCATCGCGTTCCACAGCCAACTGGATCAGACGCCGGTTTTCATGCACGGCGCCACCGAAAAGCTGACCGGTTATATCGAGGAGGATTTCACCAGCGGCAAGGTGCGTTGGCACGACATCATCCACCAGGAAGACCGAGCCGCCTATCTCGAAGGCATGCGCCAGATTACCACCGAGCCTGACTGTTCCATTGAACGCGACTACCGCATCACCCGGCGCGACGGCCGCATGGTCTGGGTCAACGAGTGCATCCAGAACGTGGTGGACAGCACTGGCACACCCGAGTTTCTGCAGGGTACGATCCACGACATCACGGACCGTAAAATGGCCGAAGAAGCCCTGAAAAGGGCCAACGAGGAGCTGGATATCCGGGTCGAGGAACGCACCCGCAAACTGAGGGAGATCAATGTCGAACTGCAACGGCAGATCCAGGAACGGCGCCAGGCCGAGGCGGAACTGCTGCGCCAGAAGCAATTCCTCGCCGTGGTGCTCGAAAGCATCACTGACGGCATTTGCGTGCTGGACAAGGACTACAAGGTCCTGCGGATCAATTCGACAGTCAAAACCCTGTACCATACCGATGTCCCGGTACTGGGCCACACCTGTTTTCGCGTGTTTCAGGATCGCGACCAACCCTGTCCGGTCTGCCCCGTGCGTACGACATTGGAGAACGGCAAGGCCTGTCGCGAAATCGTGCCAGTCAAACGCGGCCATGAAACCCAATGGCTGGAATTGAACGCCTACCCCATCACCGACGCGGGGGTGCGCAAACCGGCCGGCGTAGTGTTGACCTTGCGCGACATCACCGCCCTGCGCAATGCCGAGGATTCCCTGCGCGAAAGCGAAAGCAAGTTCCGCAAGCTGTTCGAGGAATCCAACGATGGGATAATCATTTACGATATGAGCGGCACGCTACTGGACGTGAACCACAAAATTTACGACATGCTCGGTTACCGGCACCACACTCTGCGCGGCATGAACATCACCCAGATCAGTCCTGCGGAACCGAGTGCAACCAACCGCTGCATCGAACAGAACGTAGAGCAGGACGCCTACCGCTTCGAATCTCGCCTGGTGCGCGCCGACGGCAACGAGATCATGGTCGAGATCAGTTCCAGCGTCATTGATCCTGAAAAGGGGATCGTACAGGAAATCGTGCGCGACATCACCCGGCGCAAAGAGACGGAAAAAGCGCTGATCGAAGCTAAGGAAAAAGCCGAGGAATCGAGCCAGCTCAAATCCGAGTTCGTGGCCAATGTTTCCCATGAGATCAGGACCCCGCTGAACGCCATCATCGGCTATTCCGAGATCATGCTCAAATCGACCGACCAGCGCAAAAACCGCGACTGTGCCAAGTCCATACTCAAAATCTCCGAATCGTTCCTGGGCCTGATCAACGATCTGCTGGACAATGCCAAGATCGAAGCCGGCATGATGACTCTGGACCCGTTCGACTTCACCCTGGACGACTGGCTCGCCTCGATCGCCGATACAGCCCGGGTCCAGGCCGGGAACAAAGGCTTGACCTTCACGCTGTGCAAAGCAGACGACCTGCCGGCCCATTATCACGGCGATGCCCATCGGTTGCGCCAGGTTCTGATGAACCTGATCGGCAACGCGGTGAAATTCACGGACAGCGGCGCCGTGACGCTGGACGTCTCGCTGCACCAACGCAACGGCGACCAGACGATCCTGCGCTTTGCCGTGATCGACACCGGCATCGGCATTCCCAAGAATCAGCAGCACCGCATTTTCGACAGCTTTATCCAGGTGGACGGAACGACCACGCGACGTTACGGCGGTACGGGTCTGGGCACCACCATTGCCAAAGGCCTGGTCGAGGTGATGGGCGGCAGCATCGGCGTGGATAGCGATACCGGCAAGGGTAGCACCTTCTGGATCCACGTACCACTCGATGTGCGCGAGCAGGTCGGCTTTGAACAGTGGGCCTCCGACACGGTGCTGATCGAATGCCTGGAGCAAAAAGATAAGGGGGACTTGCGCATCTTGCTGGTGGAAGATTACGAACCCAACCAGGACGTGGCCATGCAGCACCTCGATCATGCCGGATACCGAACCGACCTGGCCTGCAACGGTCAGGAAGCGGTCGCCCTGTGCGCCAAAAAACGCTACGACTTGGTGCTGATGGACTTGCAAATGCCGGTTATGGACGGCTATGAAGCGGCAAACGCCATTCACGAACAGTTCGCCAATTACAGCAACGTTCCCATCGTGGCCATGACCGCCGATGTCACGGACAAGGCGCGCCGGCGCTGCCGGGCGTGCGGCATGCACGACATCATTTGCAAACCGATCAGGCGGGTGACCTTCCTGCAAACCCTGGAAAAATGGCTCATGCCCGGCGCGACCGCGATTCAGACGCCTTTGACCGAGAGCGAGATCGCGGCTGAGCGGGAAGCCGGGGAATCGACCATCGAGCAAGACAACCACATGGCGAAAGAGATTACTGACAAACAGACCGTGCTGGACTACGATCTGTTGATCGAGGAATTCAGCCACAACACGGCCATGGTCCACTCCACACTCAACCTGTTTGTCGACCGAATCGACGGGCAGGTGGCGGATATGCGCAAAGCTCTGTCAGAAGGCGCCTATGACCAGTTGATCCATCACGCGCACAAGATCAAAGGCGGAGCGGCTAATCTGGCTGCAAAAGCCATATCCAAGGCTGCCGCCGCCATCGAAATCCGCGCTAAAGACCACCAGGCCGACGGCCTCGGCGCGCTGATCAACCAACTGGAAACCGACGGTCGCGCACTGAAAAAGCGCATCGCCGAAGTGACCGGCGACCTGGGACCTATCCATCCCGAGGGAACTCCATGCGAACCCTGATTGTTGACGACGACTATTTCAGCCGGCTCAAATTGAAAATGCTGCTCACCACCTATGGCGATTGCGACGCCGTGCCCAACGCCGAACTGGCCATGGGCATGTACGCCATGGCCATCAAAGAAGGCGTGCCCTACAGCCTGGTCACCATGGATATCAACCTGGGCAATGATACCAACGGCATCGAAGCCATCAAGCGTATTCGCGCGTTCGACGACGAAAACAAAACCTACAGCCAGAACGAGGAAGCCAAAATCATGATCATCACCGGCGTCGCCAACCTTGAAAGTCAGCTCCAGGCTTTCCGTAACCACTGTGACGGCTTCCTGGAAAAACCGGTCAACACAGAGAAGATCCGTGAAAAACTGGAGGAACTCGGCCTGACGGGGTAGAACACTTAGGGCTCCGAATTTTCTTAGCACCCAGCATTGCTTTTTCAACACAAATCGCTATGTTTGGATCGGTAAAATACATTAATTGGGTTGGGGAACAGCGCTCTGAGATGGGAGAGTAGAGCGCGGAAAGCAAAACTTTTTTTACGATGAGGTGCTCATGAGAAAGCGATGGATGGTCTCGTGGTTATTGGCCCTGGGATTGATTTTCCTGGTGGTCAACCATATTCAGTGTACGTATTATGCGTCTGAATTCAGCATTATCTCCGGATCGGAAAACAAGACTCTGGAGAATCTGCTGATCCGCTTCGGGCGCTCCAAAAATATACACATCCACATGAAGTACAAGGGCTCGGTGGATATCATGCATGGGCTGCAGGAAGACGGGTTCCATTACGACGCGGTCTGGCCCGCCAACAGCCTGTGGCTGGCCCTGGGCGACGCGCATCACCGGGTCAAGCACGACAAGTCGATCATGACCTCGCCGGTGGTGTTCGGCATTCGGCGCAGCCTGGCTGACGAACTTGGCTTTATCGGTCGCGATGTACGCGTGCGCGATATTCTCGCGGCAGCCAAAGCCGGCAAACTCAAATTCATGATGACTTCGGCCACCCAGTCCAATTCTGGGGCCAGCGCGTACATGGGCTTTCTCTACGCCCTGCTGGGCAACCCGGAGGCGATGTCCCGCGAAGACTTACACACGCCTGAACTCAAACAGGAACTGCGCGCTCTATTTTCAGCCGTTAATCGTTCATCGGGCAGCTCCGGATGGCTCAAGGATCTATTCCTTAAAGGCAACTATGACGCTATGGTCAACTACGAGGCCGTGATTATCGAAGCCAACCAGGAACTGGTCAAATCCGGGCGCGAACCGCTCCATGTGGTTTATCCGATGGACGGCATCGTGCTCGCTGATTCGCCGTTGGGCTACGTAGACCAGGGCAGTCGCGATAAAGAGACTTTTTTCAAAGAGTTGCAGGCCTATCTGCTCTCCGATAAAGTCCAGCAGGAACTGGTGGCCTACGGCCGGCGCACCGGATTCGGGGGCAAGGTGCGTAACCCGAGTAAAAAGGTGTTCAATCCCGACTGGGGCATTGACATCGAGCGCATTCTCTCACCCATCAAAATGCCCAACGCCGAGGTTATTCTTGAAGCCTTGAACCTCTACCAGACCCAGTTTCGCAAACCTTCCTACACCGTGTTCTGCCTGGATTATTCGGGCAGCATGGGCGGTCAGGGCGAACAGCAACTGGAAGCGGCCCTGGCCCTGTTGCTGGACCAGGCGCACGCGACGCACTACCTGATCAATATGGGCGAGGACGACCACACCATGCTGATCCCGTTCGATGACGGTCAGCGCACGGTCCTGGAAGTCGACGGCAATGACCGGAAGCAACTGCTGGACTTGTTGCAAAAGGTCAAAAAGGAGACGCCCGACGGTTCCACCGACATCTATTCACCGGTTATCAAGGGCCTGAATAAAATCGCGGCCATCGACCATACCGCCTACATTCCGGCCGTGATCCTGATGACCGACGGCGTCTCCAACAAGGGCAAAACCTTCCGCCATCTGCGCAACCACTGGGAGAAGCTGGGCCTGGATATCCCCGTGTTCTGCATTTTGTTCGGCAATGCATCGGAAAAGCAATTGCACCAGATCGTCGACCTGACCCGCGGCCGCATCTTTGACGGCCGCCATGACCTGATCAAGGCGTTTCGAAAGGCGAAAGGATACAATTGACATGGCCGACCGGGAAAAGGAAGACCTGCTCCGCCATATCACGGCCGGCCTGGTGGGCGGCGGCGTGAGTTTGCTCTTCTTTTTCGGCCTGCAAACCACGGTTGTGCTGGCGTTGGCTATGGGCGGAGCTGCGTTCGTCGGTTCGCTTTTCCTGAGTGCGCCGCGCATAAATCGCCTGCGTCTGATCAGCGGCGAAGTATCCGATGAGCAGACCCTGGCCATCCTGGGCGACGGCTGCGAGAAAATCAAAATCTTGCGCGGGTACAAACAGCGGATCAAGGACTTCCACGTGCGCGGCAAGCTCGAGGCCATCTGCAAAGTCGCGGACAAAATTTACGCCAACCTGGCCCGTGACCCGCGCGATATCAAGAAGGCGCGCCATTTCCTGTCGTATTACATGGAAACCACCATGAAAGTGGTGCGCCAATACGTCGAGTTGTCTGAGCAGGCAACCGACAATCCGGACATGCGGGCCACCTTGAAGCACACCGAAAAGGTCATCGGTAAAATGGAAAAAGCGTTTGAAAAACAACTTGATCGTCTGCTGCAGAATGACGTCATGGACCTGGATACGGAAGTCAAACTGCTGGAAGGCATGATGCGATCGGAAGGATTGGACGAGTGATTTTATGAAAGAAAAAATAACCGGCATCATCGTGTTCGCCTTGATTCTGCTGGTTGCGGCAGGCATTCATTTTTCGCGCCACAGCCGGCCAAAAGTGTTGCTCAAAGGCTATGTGGGCGGCGAGAAAATCGGCTTTTTGGAAAATGAACAGGTGCGCTCCCTGCTGTTACGGCGCTACGGCATCGAGTTGGATTACTACAAGGCAGGCTCGATCGAAATGGTCAGCGAAGCACCGGCTGCCGACGTCGATTTTCTCTGGCCATCGAGCCCGGTGGCGCTTGAAATCTTTAAAATGCGTTTTGCCCAGCACCTCGAAAAAAGCGAGCAGGTGTTCAACTCGCCTATTGTGCTCTACAGTTGGAAACTGGTTGCCCAGGCCCTGGAAGGGCGCGAGATCGTCTCGCGCATGACCAATGGGTATTACACGGTAGATTTGCCGCATCTGGTCGAGTTGATCTGCAAAAAAACAAGCTGGGCCGATGTCGGTCTGCAGGTGCTTTACGGCAATGTCGCGGTTATCACCACCGATCCGACCAAGTCCAATTCGGGCAACATGTTTTCCGGCTTGCTGGCCAACATGCTGAACAACGGGCAAGTGGTCGACGACGCGGTCTTGACCAACGTATTGACTTCGGTGATCGATATTTACGCGCGCCTGGGTTACCTGGAACACTCCTCCGGCGACCTGTTCGAGCAATACCTGCGCACCGGCGTGGGTGCCAAACCGCTGATCGCGGGCTATGAGAATCAGATTGTCGAGTTCTCACTCGCCCATCGCGAATTATGGCCGGCCATCAAGGACGATTTGTGCATTCTCTACCCGATCCCCACGGTCTGGAGCGCCCATCCGGTCATGGCGCTCAAACCCAGGGCCAAAATACTGATCAAAGCTTTGATGGACGAAGATATCCAGCGCATCGCCTGGGAACAGCACGGTTTCCGCACCGGTCTGATTGGCGTAGACAACGACCCCAAAGTGCTCAACATCGCCGGCATTCCGGATAAGATCCACAAAGTGATCCCCATGCCCGCCCCCGGCATCATGGATCGCATCATCAAGGCCATCGCCGCCAGCCGATAAAAGCCGGCCTGTAAGCTCAAGCACGTATCGCGGCTGCATGGTCCACGGCCAGCGCCGCGGTGGCGAACGCCATCTGTAAATTGTAGCCGCCGGTGGGGCCGTCGATATCGAGGACTTCGCCGGCAAAATAGAGTTTCGGGCAGCGGCGAGATTCCATGGTGCGCGGATCGACGTCGTCCAGGTCAATGCCGCCCACGGTTACCATGGCCTCTTTGAGCGAGCGCACTTTGGGTTGTTCAAAGCGCCAGTGCTGCCCTCCCGCGCTGAGATTCACGTCAAACCTGGTCCAACCGCGGCGCGCAATGACGCGGCTGGCATTAACGCTGACCGGTCCGCTCAAGCCCCATTTCTCGAATTCCAGCGCGCCCGAAAGGGTTGCCGCAACCTGGCCGTCGACCAGGATCTCCATGTTGGCGGATGGGTATTGACGCCCCTTGAGCTTGGTCGCCGCGGCTGGCGCTATGTTGATCCCGACCAGACCTGGCCGATAGGGCACGATCCGGTGACCAAGCTTTTTGGCCATTTTCTGGCCGTCGCCCACGGATCCGGTCTTGGGGTAACTCACGCCGCCGGTGCCGACCAGTACGGCGCGCGCGCGCAGGCGCAGCCAGTCCATCCATACCTCATAACCTTCCTCAGCCGGCTCGATGTCGCTGACCGCGGCATTGTACATGACCGGTGTCCTGTGCTTGCAGATCAGGTCCGTGAACAGGTGCAGCACGTCGACCGCCTTTTCCGAAGCCGGGAAAACGCGTTTGTCGTCGTGTACCGTGGTGGGCAGGCCGCGCTTGTGGAACCAGGAGCGCAATTTGGAAGGCGGCAGGCGAGTCAGCGCTTCGCGCACAAACGGCGCCACAGGTTGGTCCAGGTCGCAC